>CAYTZD010000048.1:0-13095 GCA_964442345.1 uncultured Hippea sp.
TTCTGCCTGTCTGCCAAAGGCAACAACATCAACAAACAGTGTCTCTGTTTTTCTGTTGCCCTGTTCGTCTTTGCCAATAGGCGTGTTAACGGCTATACCAAATGTTGCAATACCCAACCCTGCTGGTGTGTATCTAAGTTCTGGATCTCTTGTTAGGTTGCCTATAAGCATAACCTTATTCAGATTTGCCATTGTCTTCCTTCTTTGCTTCTACCTCTTGATACTGTTTCATATCCTTCTTTAACATATTGACATTAATCCACCTAAGCACTGGTTCTTTAATACGCAGGTAATCTTCAATCTTTTTTGGAACGGTTGGTTCTGCTTTGTAATGGACAAGCACATAATAACCCTGTCTAAACTTTTTGATTGGATAGGCAAGGTTGCGCTTCTGCCATAGCTCGTTTTTGAAGATCTCTCCGCCTTCGGCTTTAATTCTTTCGCCCACTTCATTGATGAATTTGTTTAAATCTTCTTCTGACATCGTGGGCTGCAACACATACAACAGCTCGTAATACTTCATCAATACACCCTCCTTCTGGACTTTTGGCTTCCCACAATAGTGGAAAGCAAGGATATAGCCTTGCTATAATATACAAATAAGAGAAAAAATCAACCTTAACTTTGTGGTGTTGCAGCAAAAGTAAAGAAGTTTGCCTTAATATCTTTGACTTTAAACAGAGAAGCTATCTCATTTATTGTTGATCCCGTTGTAAACACATCATCGACAATCACGACCTTATTGCATTTTAGCTCTTTGGTAAGCCTAAACGCTCTTTTTAGATTTTTTCTTCTCTCTTTTGCGGATAAGCCAACCTGCTTTTTTGTCTGCTTGATCTTTTCGATACAATCAAAACAGACCTTGATACCTGTTATTTTGCCTATAATTTTTGCTAAAACGACTGATTGGTTATAGCTTCTTGCTTTTATATCTCTTCTATGCATGGCAACAGGGATGATAAGATCAGCGCCTTCAAATATGTCTAAGTTTTTTATGGTATCTGAAAAATGAAAAAGAATCTCAAAAACCTTGGGTTGTCCATAGAATTTTGCAAATTCAACAATCCTGTTTGATATGCCGTCTTTGTAATTAAAAAGGGCAAAACCTTCTAAGAACTGCCTGTCGCTTTTTAAACATTCAAGGCAGATAGAATTTTCAGATGCAACAGGACGAGAACATACCCTGCATCTGGGAAAGTTTGTATTAAGCTTTGAAAGGCACTTATCACACAAAAAAGAGTTGCTTTTTGCCTTACATACAATACATCTATGTGGAAATAGAAGGTTTATGATCTCATCTGCCAGACTCAACAATTTTTCTGCATGTAATACAGTATTTTGCCGTTGGTTTTGCTTTCATTCTCTCTATCTCTATCTCTTTGCCACACCTTTTGCAGATGCCGTATGTGCCTTTCTCTATGTCGTATAGAGACTCTTCTATCTCCCTTAGGTGAATTCTATCCTTTTCTATAAGGTCGTATATAACTTGTCTGGAATAGGTTGCAGATGAGAAATCGCCTTCGTCACCCTTTAGCTGGATAGAATTAACCTTTTGCAAGTTCTCTTTTATTCTTGCGCTTATCTCCTTTTTTAGGCTTAATAGCCTTTCTTTTAACTCTTCAAGCGTAGCTGCATCCATATTTTTTACCCTCCAGCTAAAAAACTAAGAAGAATAATCACTATTTTAGGGTTTTTGTCAAGAGAATTTTATAGCGTTTGACTTGCTTGTCTTGATTTTGTCTGATCTTTTTTGTAATATTTTGCTATGAAAAGAATAGTATTGCTTTTGACTGTTGTATTTGTTCTTTTAACTTTATACTCCTGTGGACATAAAACCAACATAGTCCCGCCCAAGGAAGTTTATTCGATTTTCCGATAGGAGAGAAAACAGATGAAAGATACAATTATAGTGGTGGGTAGTGGTGTTGCTGGTTTAAGGGCGGCAATAGAATTGTTAAATAACGGATTTGAAGTTTTACTCTTTTCAAAGAGAGAGATAAATTACTGCAATACGGATAAGGCTCAAGGTGGGATAGCTGTTGTCTTAAATGAAGATGATAGCTTTGAGAAACACATAGAAGATACACTGAAGGCAGGAGCGGGTCTGTGCAGAAGGGAATCTGTCGAAGTGCTTGTAAAGGAAGGTCCCAAAAGGGTAGAAGAGCTTATAGAATGGGGAGCAAACTTTGATAAGGATAAAAACGGCAGGCTTGATTTTACAAAAGAAGCAGCACACTCTGTAAATAGGATCTTGCATGCCTTAGGCGATGCAACGGGACATGAGATAGAAAGAACATTAATAGAAAAGCTAAAAAGGTTTAGCGATGTAAGATTATTTGAGAATAGAACGGTTGTAAAGCTTCTAATCAAGGATAATAGAGCCATAGGCATATTAACGCTTAACACAAAAGAGCAAAGATACGAGACGCATTTTGCAAAAGCCGTTGTACTTGCAACAGGCGGTTATGCAGCGATATACAAAAATACGACAAATCCAGAAATAACGACAGGCGATGGCATAGCTATAGCGTTTTTGGCAGGTGCAGAACTTGAAGATATGGAGTTTGTCCAATTTCACCCGACAGCTTTGAAGCGATACAATGCGCCACAGTTTCTAATCAGCGAATCTATGCGTGGTGAAGGTGCAATTCTTATAAACGACAAAGGCGAACGCTTTATGGAGAAGTATCATAGACTTAAAGAGTTAGCGCCAAGGGATGTAGTTGCAAGGTCAATAATATTTGAGATGAAAGAGAGAGGCATAGATAAGGTATATTTAGACGCAACAAAAATGGGGGCTGAATTTATAAAAAATCGTTTTCCGACCATTTATAATGAGTGTTTAAAATATGGCCTTGATATAACAAAAGAAGCAATACCCGTTGCACCCGCTGCGCATTATACGATGGGTGGTATAAAAAGTGATATTAACGGAAAAACAAATATAGATGGGCTGTTTGTGGCAGGAGAAACCGCTTGCAATGGTGTGCATGGTGCAAATAGACTTGCAAGCAACTCGATGCTTGAAGGATTGGTATTCGGCAAAAGAGCAGCAGACAGTGCAATGGAGTTTGCTAAAAATGTTGACTTAGAGAAGGTAGAAGTTGATTTATCCAATATAAGACGGTGTAATAGGCAATTCTTACGAAAGCGAATTGCGGATTTAAGAGAGACAATCTTTAAAAAGTTGGGCGTTGTAAGGCGTATAAGCGAAATGGAAGAGATATTGGAATGCAGCTGGGCGCTATTTTTAAAACAGAACGGGCTTTACGATTGCGAAGAAGGCATCATATTGAGAAATATATCACTGCTTGCTTCTGTTATCGCATACAGCGGCATATCAAGAAAAGGCAGCATAGGAGCGCACTATTGTGTTGATACACCACATGCGTATGAGAATAAGGAACATATAACGGTGAATATAGAAAAATTACAGGAAGAGTTATGAGAATAATTGACACGATAGGTAATACGCCAATTGTAAAACTAAAAACAGGGATATATGCAAAACTTGAATATTTTAACCCAACAGGTTCGATAAAGGATAGAACAGCCTTTGGCATGCTTGATGATGCAATTAAAAAGGGTCTGATAACAGAAAAAGGCATCGTTGAGCCAACAAGCGGCAATACAGGTATATCGCTTGCATTCTTGGGTGCATATTTAGATATTCCTATAACCATTATCATGCCTGAAAATTTTAGCAGACAGAGAATATCGATAATGGAAAGCTTTGGTGCAGTAGTTGTTTTAACAGATGCAGAAGAAGGCATGAAAGGAAGCATAAAGAAAGCCGAAGAGCTAAAAAAAGAAGGTTATCTGCTTCTGGATCAGTTCTCAAACCCTGCAAATCCAATGATACACGAGCTAACAACGGCCGTTGAGATTGAAAAAGAATTAAAAGTGGATATACTTGTATGTGGCGTTGGCACAGGTGGAACCTTAACAGGCATAGCAAGAAAGCTAAAAAAGACAAATCCAAACTTAACCGTTGTTGCGACTGAGCCAGCAGGTAGTCCATTTTTAAGTGAAGGTAGAAGTGGACAGCACAAGATTCAAGGCATAGGTGCGGGTTTTCTGCCGAAGGTTTTGGATATAAAACTCATTGACAGGGTTGAAAAAATTACAGATGAAGAAGCGTTTTTATTTAATGATAAACTTCTAAAAGAAGAAGGCATATTTGCAGGAATATCAAGTGGTGCAGCTTACTGTGCTGCTTTGAAGTTGAAAGATGAGTATCCCAAGAAAACGATTCTCGCCATATTCCCAGACTCAATGGATAGATATATCTAAAAGGCTTATGGATTTAGAAGAGAGACTAAAATACACATTCAAGAATAAGAATCTTTTAAAGCAGGCAATAACGCACAGGTCGTATGTCAAGGATAAAAGGTTATCAAACGAAAGACTTGAGTTTTTGGGAGATGCTGTTTTGGAGCTTGTCGTAACGGAATTCTTACTAAAAAACTATCCAACAATTGACGAAGGTAGGCTATCAAAGATCAGGGCGGCAAGCGTAAATACAAAGACACTATCTCAAATTGCAAGAAGGATTGGATTGTCTGAATACATACTTGTTGGAAGAAGCGAGAAAAAGGAAGGCATAACGAATAACGACAGCATACTTGAAGACACATTTGAAGCGATTGTTGGTGCGATTTATCAGGATAAGGGACTTGATGCTGCACGGCGTTTTGTTGAGATGATGCTTGCAGATACGATTAGAAAGATTGTTGAGAATGGCGTTATTTTTGACTATAAAACGCACCTTCAGGAGATAACGCAAAAAAGGTTTGGATGTCTGCCAGAATATGTAATAGTAAAAGAAGAAGGTGAAGAGCATAACAAAACCTTCTATTGCAATGTTTACATAAAAAGCATAGAATACGGTTCTGGAACTGGCAAAAGCAAAAAGGAAGCCGAAAAAAACGCAGCCAAGAAAGCTGTTGAGCGACTAAAGGGAGAAAGGGATGTTTAAAAGTGGTTTTGTAGCAATCATAGGAAAGCCGAATGTTGGAAAATCGACGCTATTGAATCTTTTGATTGGTGAGAAGATAGCCATTGTTTCACATAAGCCGCAAGCAACAAGGAAATCTGTCAAAGGCATCTTGAATGGAGAAGATTATCAGATAATATTTGTTGATACGCCTGGCGTGCATGAATCTGCAAAGAAGCTTAATCAGGTGATGAAAAAATACATAGATGAAGCATTGGAAGATTTTGATTTAGCTGTTGTTATGACGGATAACAATGCCGAGATAGACGAAGTATTAGAAGAGTATCTAAACAAGATAAAAGAGAAAAACAAAAAGGCTATTCTTATTATTAACAAGATAGATTTAATGGATAAAGAACAGATAGAAGAGATAAAATCAAAGTTTACATCAATTGCAGACTTTGAAAAGATTTTGGAAGTATCGTTAATTAGTCAGCCAGATGCAAAAGAAAGGATATTGAATGCGATATTGGAGCTTTTGCCTGAAGGACCAAAATATTACGAAGACGACATTATAAGCACAGAGACTGAAAGGTTTATTATTGCTGAAATAATCAGAGAGAAGATAATGAATAATGTGGGTCAGGAGATTCCCTATCATGTAGCCGTTACAGTTGAAGAATTTAAATACAGGCAGGAGAAGAATCTCTACTACATCAAAGCCAATATAATTGTTGAAAGAAGAGCGCACAAGATGATTATTATTGGTTCAGACGGCAAAAAAATAAAAGAGATAGGCAAACAGGCTCGCCTTGAGATAGAAAACTTCTTAAAAAGCAAGGTGTATTTAGATTTGTGGGTCAAAATAAAAGAGCATTGGACAAAGAAGGAGACATTAATCAAAGAGTACATTGACCCAAGGTTCTGATATGACAAAAGAGCATGCAGATACAAGGATAATTGTTCAAAGTGTAAGAAAATTTATAAGAAAAGAAGCAATAGACAATGTTAGGAATATATTAAACAAGCTTCATCCTGCCGATATAGCAAAGGTTATTCAGAATTTGGCGCCTGATGAGAGAATATACGCCATAAAGGCGCTTAAGGATTTACCACTTAAAGCCGAAGCTATTGAGTATCTTGACGATTACAAGATAGCTGCAATGTTGCTTGAAGAGTTATCACCCGAAGAAGCGGCAAAAATACTCCAGAATATCTCTATCGACAAGGCTGTCGATATATTAGAAGAGCTAAACGAAGAGTTTGCAGATAAGGTTGAATCGCTATTTGATGAGCAATTTAAAAACGAGATAGCCAGTCTGCTGAAGTATCCAGAAGATTCAGCAGGCGGCATAATGAATCCAGACTTTTTCGCTATAGATAAGGATTTAACCGTTGAAGAAGCCTTAGAAGAGATAAGAAAGGCAAGTAAAGAGAAAAAGATAATCTATGTCTATGTGGTTGATAAATTTGGACATCTTATAGGTGTTGTTACATTAAGATCACTAATAACAGCAGACAGGAACGAGAAGATAGAAAACATAACAAACACAAATATAATCTCTGTAAGAACGGATATGGATCAGGAAGAAGTGGCAAAGCTTGTTGAAAAATACGATTTGCTCTGTGTTCCTGTTGTCGATAACAAGAACAGGCTTGTAGGAATTATCACCGTTGACGATGTAATCGATGTTATAAGGGAAGAGACGACAGAAGACATCTATAAGTTAATCGGTACATCGGGTGAAGAATTCGAAGAGACAAAAATCATCAACATTATAAAATACAGGGCGCCATGGCTTATTATGAGTCTGATTGGTGAATCGGTCTCTGGAAGTGTGCTTAAGTTTTTTGATGGAACGCTAAAAACAGCAATCTCATTGGCCTTCTTTATGCCGTTAATTATGGCTTTGGGTGGCAATACTGGTCAGCAGTCCCAAACAATTGTTGTAAGGGCATTGGCGCTTGGCAAGTTTGATGAGAACGGAATATGGGAGATAATCAAAAGACAGATAAAGACAGCTGTATCTATAGGAACTCTGTTTGCAATCTTGGGCTTTGTTATGGCTTTAATATTTCAAAAGAATATCTATTTAGCATTGGTTGTTGGTTCTTCGCTATTTATCTCAATGTTTTTATCGACGATGATAGGTGCACTTCTGCCTTTGGGATTGAAGAAGCTTAATGTTGACCCAGCCGTTGCTGCATCACCATTTATATCGGCAATGAACGATATCGTGGGTCTTTTGATTTATTTAAGTATAGCAACATTTGCAATCAAGTACTTTGGAGTAAAACTATGAAGCTTTTTGGAACAGACGGAATAAGGGGCAAAGCCAATATCTATCCGATGGTTGGAGATGTGGCTTATAAGTTAGGAAAGGCGCTTGTTTATGCTCTCGATGGACAGACAGATAAAAGAAGAAAGATAATCATAGGAAAAGATACGAGATTATCTGGGTATATGCTTGAAAGTGCGATAACAAGCGGCGTTGTATCTATGGGTGCAGATGCTTATCTTGTAGGTCCTATGCCGACGCCTGCAATTGCCTTTTTGGTAAGAAGTATGAGATGTGATGCTGGTGTTGTTATATCGGCAAGCCATAATCCCTATGACGATAACGGCATCAAGATATTTTCAAAAGATGGCCTAAAACTTGACGATGAGCTTGAAGAAAGAATAGAAAACCTGATTTTGAGTGATGCATTGGATAATAAAGGTGCAACGGGGGATAAAATCGGAAGGGCATACAGAATCAGAGATACACTTGGCAGATATATTGTTTTTGCAAAGGATACAGTGCCTTACAGCGTCAGCCTGGAAGGTTTAAGGATTGTGCTTGATTGTGCAAATGGTGCAACATATAAGGTTGCACCGATGATATTTGAAGAGCTGGGAGCAGAAGTTATAGCAATAAACAATCAACCAAACGGCACAAACATAAACGATAAGTGCGGTTCGACATATCCAAAGACGATAATTGAAGCCACAAAACTATACAGGGCAGATGTAGGTATAGCCTTTGATGGTGATGGTGATAGGGTCTTGATGGTTGATGAGAGATATAATCTTGTTGATGGTGATGCTATACTTGCCATACTTGCTTCAAACTTTAAAAAGGAAGGGAAGCTAAAAAATAACGCTATTGTTGGAACAGTGATGAGTAATTACGGCCTTGAGGTGTTTTTAAAGAATATAGGCATAGAACTTGAAAGGGTTGATGTTGGAGATAAGAATATAGTTAGGAGAATGATTGAGAAGGGTTATAATTTAGGTGGCGAACAGTCTGGACATATCGTTTTGTGGGATAACAACACAACAGGCGATGGTATAATTACAGCTTTAGCGGTGCTTTCTATAATGCAGCAGGAGAAGGCAAAACTATCCGAACTAACCAGAAATTTTAAGACAATCCCACAAAAGACGATTAATGTGATGGTAAAAAGCAAGCCGCCTTTGGAAGATATAGAAGAGATGCAGGAAGCTATCAGAAAGGCAAACGGTATCTTAAAAGACGCAGGAAGGTTAATAGTGAGATACTCAGGGACAGAACCGCTTTTAAGGATTACCGTTGAAGCATTTGAAAACGCTATGGTGGATAGGTGTTTGGAAATAGTCAAAAAAGCTGCAGAGAAGAGTTTGAGTTTAGAGGAGTAGATTATGAAAAAAGTACTTGTTTTTGTAATGGCTTTTTTTATTTTCTCTTTGCCTGCTTTTGCTAAAATAAACATAAGACTTGATTCACCATATTTTGATAACGATACAACGACAAATGTGGCAAACTATATCGGCAAAAAACCCATTATGCTTGTATTTTTCTATCCTGATTGTACGCCGTGCAGACATGGTGCAGCACAGATAAACACGCTGTATAAGAAATATAAGGATAAGATTTTTATTCTGGGCATAAGCCTAAGCAGGGATAGGTACGATATTGGAGACTTTATAAAGGATTTAAATGTTGTTTATCCAATCTGGAGAATACACTCAAAAAGCGATTTAAGAAATGTAGGTGGAATATTGGCAACGCCGACAATTGTAATAGTTGATAGGAGTGGTAAGATAGTAAAAAAGTTTATAGGCAAAAGACCCAAAAAAGAGATAGAAGCGGTAATAGAACAACTGCTTAAAAAGGAGGAACAATGTACAAAGTAGTCGTATGCGATAATATTTCCGAAGCTGGAATAGAGATTCTAAAGAACGATCCAGATATAGAAGTTGAGCTAAAAAGCGATGTAGATAAAAAGGAATTGCCAAAGCAGTTAGAAGATGCCGACGCTATAATTACAAGAAGCTCAACAACCATAGATAAAGAGTTTTTATCTTACTGCAAAAACCTAAAGGTTATAGGAAGGGCAGGCGTTGGTGTTGATAACATAGACTTAGAAGAGGCAAGCAAAAGAGGTATTGTTGTCTTAAATATGCCAACAGGTAATACGCTTGCTGCAACAGAACACACGATGACATTTATCTTAAACTGTTTGAGATTTATGCCCAATGCTAATTATGAGCTTAAATACAAGCATATATGGGATAGGAAAAAATGGATGGGCATAGAATTGCACGGCAAAACTGTTGGAATAATAGGAATGGGAAGAATAGGAAGTAGGGTCGCAACAAGGGTAATGAGCTTTGGTGCGAATGTTATCGTTTATGACCCGTATATCCCAAAAGAAAAAGCAACAAAGATAGGAGCAAAGATTGTAGATAACTTAGATGAGCTAATAAAGAATGCCGACATAATCACTATCCACACGCCAAAAACAGAAGAAACATACAATATGATAGACAAAGAAGAGATAGAGAAGATGAAGGATGGTGTTATACTGATAAACTGCGCACGCGGTGGTTTATACAACGAAAAAGCTTTATATGAAGGCCTAAAGAACGGAAAGATAAGGGCTTTAGGCATTGATGTATTTGAGAATGAGCCGCAACCCAACCATCCACTTCTTGAGTTTGACAATGTTATAGCAACGCCGCATTTGGGTGCAAATACATACGAATCTCAAGTAAGGGTCGGAGAAGGTATAGCAAGGTCTGTAATTGATGCCCTGAAAGGTAGAGGGTACGAAAACGCCGTAAATATCAAGATGAAAGAAGAAGAGATAAGTGAACTTGGCAAGCAATTTCTCGGTTTGGCAGAGAGAATGGGCTCATTTTTATCCCAATATGTTAAAAGTTTCATCAAAAGAATCACGGTTTATGCACATGGTGAGATAGAAAACTGCACAAATTCTTTGGGTCTATTTACTACTGTTGGCGTATTGAAAAATATGGTCGATGAGCATGTAAACTATGTCAACGCTCCATATCTTGCCAAAGAGAGAGGGTTAAAAATAGAGACAAAAATATACGACAAAGATACAGAATTTAAGAATTATCTTCTAATAAGCGCAGAATACGACGACGATAAAACCCTACAGATAGGCGGAACGGTATTTGAACCCAACAAAGCAAGGATTGTCTATATGGATGGGTTTGATATGGAGATAGAACTAACCGGAAACATAATAGTCTTCAGAAATCACGACAAACCCGGTATTATCGGTAAGGTTGGCGAGATATTGGGAAGACACAATATAAATATAGCAGACTTCAGGCTTGCCAGAAAGAAGGAGACTAAAGAAGCGTTATCGTTTATCAAGATTGATCAGGATGTAAGCGAAGAGATACTAAAAGAGATATGGAGTATTGACGGCGCAATTTCTATATCAAAAGTTAAGCTTTAAATAGGTTGTCAAGCAGCATAGGGTATTTTTAGAATACTAAATAAATTAATATGTGTGCAGTAGTTATGTAAGGATTTTTTACGCTGCTTGACAAAAAAGCGATTTTTTTATAGAAGTGTAAATCATTTACTAAGGAGTAGGCAGAATGGACTTATTTGATAAGTGTTATAATTTTAAAGAAGCAGATGAAATAAGAAGCGCTGGCTTATATCCCTATTTTCAACCCATATCTTCCGAACAGGACACAGAAGTTATTATAAATGGCAAAAGGGTGTTGATGCTTGGTTCTAATAGCTATCTTGGTTTGACAGTTCATCCAAAGGTCAAAGAAGCCGCAATTAAAGCCATAGAGAAGTATGGAACGGGTTGTGCGGGCTCGCGCTTTTTAAACGGCACATTGGATATACACGAAGAGTTAGAAGAGAGACTTGCAGCTTTTGTCAATAAAGAAGATGCACTTTTGTTTAGCACTGGTTTTCAGGCGAACTTGGGTGCAATATCAGGTCTTGTTGGTAAGGGTGAATATGTAATTTTAGATAAATCTGACCATGCAAGCATAGTTGACGGTTCAAGACTATCTTACGGTACGGTCAAAAGATTTTTGCATAACGATATGGAATCACTTGAGAAGGTGCTGTCGTCTATTGAACTTGATGCAGGTAAGCTTATTGTTGTTGACGGTGTTTACAGTATGGATGGTGATATTGCCAATTTGCCAGAAATGGTAAAGCTTAAGAAAAAATACAATGCGCGACTGATGGTTGATGATGCGCATGCCTTTGGTGTTATTGGTAAGAATGGTCGTGGGACGGCCAATCACTTTGGTTTAGATGACGAAGTTGATATCATAATGGGCACATTCAGCAAATCTTTTGCTTCGCTTGGTGGTTTTATAGCATCTGATAAAGAAGTTATAGATTATCTAAGGCATTTTGCAAGAAGCGTTATTTTCTCTGCAAGTATAACGCCTGCTTCAACGGCTGCTGTTTTGGCCGCTTTGGATATTATGGAGAATGAGCCTGAACTTATAGATAAGCTATGGGCAAATACAGAGAGAATGAGAAAAGGCGTTGTTGAGATGGGATACGACATTGGGACAAGCTGCACACCGATAATTCCTTTGGTTGTAGGCGATAACGAGACAGTGTTAAAAATGAGAAAAATGCTGTTTGATGAAGGCCTATTTGTAAATCCTGTCTTATCGCCCGCTGTTCCGCCGAACCGTGCTTTGATAAGATTAAGCCTGATGGCAACACACACATTTGAACAGATAGATTTTGCTTTGGATAAGCTATATAAGGTTGGCAAAGCTTTGAAGGTAATATGATAAAGATTGAAAGAACCGAAGATTTAGATAGATTTGTCAGATTTCCCTTTTCCTTATATGAAGATGATCTGCTTTATGTGCCAAACCTAATAGAAGAAGAGAAAAAACTGCTTGATGATAAAAAAAATCCGTTTTACAAATACTCAAAAAGAGCTCTTTTTTTTGCATATAAAGATGGATATTTAGCTGGAAGGATAGCGGCAATAGTTAACTCTCGTCATAATGAGTTTCACAAAGACAAGGTGGGATTTTTTGGTTTTTTTGAAAGTATAAACGATAAGGATGTTGCCAAAGCCCTATTTGAAGCTGCTGAGAAGTTTCTCAAAGAGAATGGCCTTAATCAAATAAGAGGACCCATAAATCCTTCTATGAACGATGTAAGTGGCTTGCTGATAAAAGGATTCTTTTCTGAGCCTGTTTTTATGATGCCTTACAATAAAGCTTATTATATCGATTTGATTGAGTCGTATGGATTTAAGAAGGTAAAGGACTTGTATGCATTCTATCTAACAACAGCCAATAAGCCAAAAGAGAGATTAATAAAACTTGCCGACTATGTTCAGAATAAGTTTAAGATAGAATTAAGGAATTTCTCAAGGAAAAACTTTGAAGAAGATATAAAAATTATACACGAGTTGTATTGCAGAGCATGGGAAAACAACTGGGGTTTTGTGCCGCCAACCTATGAAGAGTTTAGGTGGGGAGTGGAAGACTTCAAAACAATGATTCCAGAAGAACTTGTCATAATAGCATCAAGGAATGGCAAGCCTTGCGGATTCTCTGCAATAGTGCCAGATTTCAATCAGGCTTTGAAATACGCAAAAGGCAAGATAACGCCGTTTAACGCATTGAAGGTGCTTTATAGATTTAAAAAGATAGATAATTACAGGTTGATTACACTTGGCGTGTTGCCTGAATGCAGAAAAATGGGTGTTGATTTGTTGCTTTACATAAAGAGCTTTGAAGTCGTTGAAAAGAGAAAAGGCAAGGGTGGCGAACTATCCTGGACACTTGAAGACAACGATGCCATAAACAAACCCATCCTAAAGATGGGCGCAGAGCATTACAAAACTTATAGGATTTATCAGAAGGAGATAGG
>CAYTZD010000049.1:0-11578 GCA_964442345.1 uncultured Hippea sp.
CCTATCGGCCTTATAGCCATAGCATCTCACCTTAGGCTACAAGGCTCGGAGATTTCCTAATGTTATACTTTCTTTACAATAATTCAAGTGTAAAATACGGCAATTTATATAGCACCAAACACAAAAAAATAAAAGCAACAGCGACTTTGTCTTTCTATGTATAGTATCACCACCCTGGTATAAAAGCGAAGAGAAGGTGTTGAAGTAGGATAATTTTAAGGGAATTAAAATTTCTTGATATAAAATCACATTTAATTTATATTTATAAGTGAAATGGTTTTTCAAAATTCAGTAAGGTTGTTATGTTAAACCATCAAAACAAAAGAAAGGAGTATAGGCCAATGGAGACACTGACTATTTGCGTGCCATTTTTTGCTCTTCCGGGATTAAAGGAAGATTGCAGCGAGATTGTGGGAAATCAGAATCTTATCTTAAGGGACATTCTCGGATTAAATCCGCTCAGAAAAGGAGAATATGAAAACGGACCCTATCTTGAAGGCTTCAATGCAGATGGAAAATTGGATTATGTATTCTACTTTGAAGAAGTCGAAAAAATCTTAGAAAAGCAGCTTTACGACCAGATATACATTCTCTTCAGAGCAATCTATAAACCATATCAAAAGGATGTCCAGCATATCGTCGTTGGTTATTATAAGGTCGAAAACACGCAAGGCGTTGAGATAGCACCCGGCGTCTATTCAATAACAGGCACAGAAGCATATTTTGTCGATTACAATGACACACTTGATATTACGGATATCGTAGTGGGATATAACCTTCAGGATTCCATAATGAAAAGCAACAGCCAAAATCACCCAGAATACAAAGATTGGGTCAACTCCTGGCTTGAACATATAAAATCAAAAGAAAACAAAGTTGAAGAATATAAAGAAAGAAGTTTAAAACTTAGGGCATTAAAAGCAGAAGAAAACTACAAGGATAAGATAAAGGATTGCCTGTAAAAACAAGGAGGTAAAACTCAAATGGCTGTTGATATCTCCAAAAAAAGAACCGTCGCGATTTGTGGATCGGGCGGTTGCGGCAAAACAACTCTATGTGAAGATATCCTATTCCAGACAAAAAAGATAACAAGAAAGGGCTCAACAGACAAGGGCAACACTGTAATGGACTTCGATTCAGAAGAGATTGAAAGAAAAATCTCTCTTCAGCTTGCAGTGGGATACACAGATTACAAAAAACACAGAATATACTTAATAGACACACCTGGGTATCACAATTTTATAGCAGATGCTTTATGCGGTATAAAGGCAGCAGATAGCACTGTAATGCTAATAGATATAAAAGATGGACCCGATGCTCAAAACGAAAGGTTGCTTGATGAGATCAAAAAAGAGAAAAAACCCAGCCTGTTCTTTCTAAACGGTGCAGATAAAGAAGATATAAATTTTGACAAAACGCTTCAGTCAATCAAGGAAAATCTTTCGGATAAGGCATTCCCACTTCATCTGCCAATCTTTAAAAATAACACCATAGAAGGATACATCGATGTTTTATCAAAGGAAGCTTTTGACTTCGAAGGCAATAAAACGGATATACCATCAGAGATGGAAGACATCTTGGAAGAGAGATATATGGAATTAGTCGAAGAGATTTCAACATACGATGATGAACTGATGGAGAAGTACTTAGAAGGAGAAGAGTTAGACAAAAAAACCGTTAACGACACGCTTAAAAAAGCCGTTAAAGAAGGCTCTCTCTATCCAATACTTATCGGTTCTGCTTTAAAAGGCTATGGAACGATGCAACTGCTTGATGAGATAGTGGAACTCTTACCAGCACCAGAAGAAGCATTTGACGAAGATGCAGCTTTGGTATTTAAAACATACAACGACCCACAGATGGGAAAAATTAGTCTGATTAAGGTCTGCTCTGGCACATTCAAAGCAGATACAACATATTACAACACAACAAAAGAGCAAGAAGAGAGACTTGGCACAATAAACCTTATGCAAGGCAAGGCTCTATCCAAAATAGAAGAAGCAACAACAGGCGATATATTCGCTGTTGCAAAATTAAAAATCACCCAAACAGGTGATACGCTTGCAAATAAGGGCTCAAAGGTAAAATGTGAATTCGTTGAGATGCCGTTAAGATACATATCTGCAGCAATCTATGGTTCAAGCAAAGGTGATGAAGAGAAAATCGGCGCAGCGATAAGCAAAATCATAGAATCAGATCCAACATTATCGTTTACAAGAAACAACGAGACGGGTGAGTTTATACTAACAGGAATGGGTAAACTGCATCTTGAGACAGTCGTATCAAGACTAAAGAAAAAATACGGCGTTGAAGCAGAACTGAGAAAACCAAAGGTTGCATACAAAGAGACTATAAAAGGCAAAACAACATCTCACGGAAGATACAAAAAGCAAACAGGTGGTCATGGTCAGTTTGGAGACTGCACAATCGAGATAGAACCACTCCCAAGAGGCAAAGGCTTTGAATTCGAAGACTTAATCGTTGGTGGCGCAATACCTAAGCAGTTTATACCGTCAGTTGAAAAGGGTATCAAAAATGCAATGGAACAGGGAATATTGGCTGGATATCCGATGATAGACATCAAAATCAAGCTAATAGACGGCAAATACCACCCTGTTGATTCAAGCGATCTGGCATTCCAAATGGCAGGTTCAATAGCGTTCAAAGAAGGTGTGGTAAAATGCAAACCTGTTTTACTTGAACCGATCGTTGAAATGGAAGTGTATGTGCCAGATGAGACAATGGGCGATGTAATAGGTGATTTGAATTCAAGACGCGGCAGAGTCTTAGGTATGGAACCGTACGAAGAAAAGAAAGGTTACCAACGCATAAGGGCGCTTGTGCCAGAAGCAGAGATTTTAGAATACGCACCATCATTAAGGTCTCTAACTGGTGGTCGTGGTTTCTTTAAATATCAGTTCTCCACCTATGAAGAAGTGCCATCTCAGATAGCAGAAAAGATTATAGAAGAATCAAAGAAGGAAGAAGATAAAAAATAGAAAAGGGGGCTTAAGCCCCCAATTTTTGTTAGTGTGGAACCTTAACTTCTAAGACTGGAATGTCGCTTGTTCTCATTACCTTTTCGGTAACAGAACCAAACATAAATCTCTCTAATCCGCTCTTTCCCTGAGCTCCAATAACAATCAAGTCTATATTGTTGTTCTTGGCAAATTCAACGATTCTCTTTGCAGCATCACCAATCTCTATAACATCTTCAACATTTTTAAGATTATACCTGTTTCTTAAATGCTCCATCTGCTTTATGGCATCTTCCCTTAAGCCTTTTATCACTTCTTCAGAAGGAAAAGTCGGGACATAACCCACATAAGCATTGATGTCTGTTATGCAGTGATACAAATACAATTTTGCATCAAACTTTTCAGCTATAGCTTTTGCATAGCCTAAAGCATATACTGAAGCTTCCGAAAAATCCGTCGGAGCCAAAATCTTCTTAATTAAAACATTACCACTCATAAGACCTCCTTACAGATACTCTTTAATTAAAACTTCGGCAATCTGAACAGCATTCAAAGCAGCACCCTTTCTCAAATTATCAGATACAACCCACAGATTTAAACCATTCTCAACGGATTCATCCCTTCTAATTCTGCCTATGAATGTCTCATCTTTTCCTGCTGCGTCTATAGGTGTAGGATACTCTAATTCCTTAGGATTGTCCACAACCTTACAACCAGGTGCGCTATCAAGCAATCTTCTTACTTCGTCCAAATCGAATGGTTTTTCTGTTTCAACATTAACAGATTCAGAATGACCTCTAAACACTGGAACCCTTACGCATGTTGCCGTAACAGGCAATTCTGGCTTATGGAATATCTTTCTTGTCTCATTTATCATTTTCATCTCTTCTTTTGTGTATCCATTATCGAAGAATACATCTATATGTGGCACACAGTTAAATGCTATCTTCTTCGGAATCTTGTTTGGTTTACACTCATCGTATCTAAATTCAAACCAAGCTTTTGTCTGTTCGACAAGCTCTTCCATTGCTGCTCTTCCTGCTCCAGATGTTGCCTGATATGTGGAGACAATAACCCTTTTAATACCGTAATTATCCAAAATCGGCTTCAAAGCTACAACCATCTGAATGGTTGAACAGTTTGGATTGGCTATAATTCCTCTGTTTTTGTATTGTGCTATATCTTCTGGATTGACTTCTGGCACAACCAAAGGCACATCCTTCTCCATCCTAAAATAGCTGGTGTTATCAATCACAATCGCACCACTTTCTGCAGCAATAGGCGCAAACTTGCCACTAACACTTCCACCAGCAGAAAACAAAGCTATATCTATTCCCTTAAAAGAGTCCTTATCAAGCACTTCAACAGGTATCTCTTCACCTTTAAACTTTACAGTCTTTCCTATTGACCTATTAGAAGCCAATGGCTTCAAGCTTTTAACGGGAAAATTTCTCTGCTCCAAAGTCAAAACCATCTCTTCACCAACAGCGCCTGTAGCTCCAACTACCGCAACATTATACTCTTTCACTTTATACCTCCACACTTAAACCGTTATATTTGCTCATTGAGTAATTCAACCCTTTAGTTATAACATCTATCACAGCATCTGCCGATACCAAAACAACCCTTTTCACTATTTCAAGTTTATCTTCAGAAAACCTTGAAAGAACATATTTAACAGCGTCTTTTTCTCTTCCAACACCAATTCTTATTCTAATAAAATCTTTACTTCCCAGCGCATTAATAATAGATTGAACACCTTTGTGTCCACCGCTTGATGAATTTTTCTTTATCCTTATCCTACCCAATGGCAAGTCCAAATCATCGTGGATAACAATAAGATTATGTAGCGATATTTTAAAAAAATCAAGTGTAGGATATACACTTTCACCGCTTAAATTCATATAAGTTAATGGCTTCAAAACCCTTATATGGTTATCTTCTATTTTAAACTCCCCTAAAAGCCCTTTAAACTTCTTTTGTAAAGAAAAATCAAAACCAAAAGAAGAAGAGAGGGAATCACAAACCATAAACCCTACATTGTGTGGGGTAAACTCATATTCCCTCCCTGGATTACCAAGCCCAACGACAAGCCAATCCATTAAAGGTTATTCTTCAGCTTCTTCCTCTTCTTCGGATTCTTCAGTTGTCTCTTCTAATGCCTTACCCAATATAGCAACAACTGTAAAGTTTTTAGATGATTTAACCTTTACGCCTTCTGGCATATCAAGGTCAAAAACATGAATAACATCACCTATCTGAAGATCGCTAACATCAACAACTATCTCGTTTGGTATGGCTTCAGGCAAAGCTTCAACCTTAATCTTCTTTCGTGGCTGGTATAAATCACCGCCCATTTTAACGCCTTTGGCTTCACCAACAACCTTAACAGGAACATCAACAACTACAGGCCTTCCTGCTGTTAGCTTATAAAAGTCAACATGCTCAATTTCATCTTTAACAGGATGCCACTGCACTTCCTTTACTATTACTTCGTACTTCTCACCATTTTCAACCTGTAGTTCAAATTTATCATTCCTGCGACTTCTCCTTATAGCAGCCATAAATTGGGATCTGTTAACAGCTATAGGCTGATTCTCAGTGTCAGCTCCATAGATAATTGCAGGAATCTTGCCTTCTCTTCTTAATCTTTTAGCCTTCTGTGTCCCTGTCTCCCTTTTCTCTGCCGTGATAATCATTTTAGCCTACCACCTCTTCTATTTTATTCAAAAATTACGCTTAATGACTCTTTATGGAAAACCCTTCTTATCGCTTCACCTATGATTTCAGCCACAGAAAGAACCTTTATCTTGTCTGTCGGAACAGGCCTTTTAAATGTTATAGTATTTGTAACGACAAGCTCTTTAATCGGCGAATTGTTTATCTTCTCGATAGCGTTTCCACTCAATACAGGATGTGTTATGCAGGCATAGACTTCTTCGGCACCTTCTTCTCTTATAGCCTTTGCAGCATTTGTCAATGTGCCAGCCGTATCCACTATATCATCAACAATAATTGCCTTTTTGCCCTTTACATCACCTATTATATGCATTATTTCACTAACATTGGGTTTTGGTCTTCTCTTATCTATTATGGCTATAGAACAACCCAACTTTTTAGCATAATACCTTGCCCTTTCAACGCCACCGGCATCCGGCGATACGATAACTATATTCTCTGTGCCTATATTTTCTTTAATGTATCTAAGCATTATGGGTGCTGAATAGAGATGATCGACAGGTATATCGAAAAATCCCTGAATCTGACCTGCATGCAAATCCATAGACATTATACGGCTAGCACCCGAAACAGTGATAAGATCAGCCAGAAGCTTTGCCGATATAGGAACTCTCGGTAAAACCTTTCTATCCTGTCTTGCATAGGCATAATATGGAACAACAACGGTTATGGAACTTGCAGACGACCTTTTTAAAGCATCCAATGTAACCAGAAGTTCCATAATATTGTCGTTCACAGGTGAAGAGAGTGATTGAATTAAAAATACATCGGCTCCTCTTACGCTTTCGTCTATCTGGACATATATCTCACCATCGCTAAATCGGGAAATCTGGGCTTTAGCTAAAGGAATGCTCAGATAGTCCGAAATCTCTTCTGCAAGTAGTTTATTGGCTGTTCCGCTTATCAATTTAAGCTGAGACATACTCTTCTTACCTCTCATCAAAATAAAAATGGCTGGGGCGGCTGGATTCGAACCAGCGATCGAGGATCCAAAGTCCTCTGCCTTACCGCTTGGCTACGCCCCAGTAATCAAAAAACGCCGCAAGCCTTAGCCTGCGGCCAATTAACTGCTTATTTTAATAACTACTGCTGCTCTTCCTGCTGCTTTGCCTCTTTGGCTTTTTCGTACTCTTCCAAAACGGCCTTCTCAAGTCTCTGTCTCATATCGTTATTCAACGGATGAGCAACATCCTTAAAGCTACCATCCTTCATCTTTCTTGAAGGCATGGCAACAAACAGACCCTTCTGGCCGCTGATGATTTTTAGATCCCTTACAACAAACTCGTTGTCAAAGATTACCGTTGCAAAACCCTTTAACTTCTCATCACCCTCGATTGGGCTTACCCTTACTTCTGTGATCTCCATAAATGCTACCTTCCTTACCTCAAGATTTCTTAAGCAAAATCAAAAATTTCACAGAAAAAACCCTTCTCCCTAAAAAATTCTCTCAACCTTCTACCCTTCTGCAACACCTCCGCACCGATAATTGAAAATATACTACTGCCGCTTCCAGAAACAAGCCCATTACCGACGCTTTCAATCATTTTTTCTTTTATCTCTTTTAAAAGATCAAACTCCTTCAGCACAACGCTCTCAAGGTCGTTGTGAAGGTGTTGCTTCAGGATGGACATTCTACATCCATCCTTCACAGTAATTGCCATTTTATTTATGCCTTTTGCGTTTGTCAACTTGAATTTTGAATAAACATACGCCGTTGATATTGAAAAATCAGGCACAACAAGTAAAACCTTGCATCCTTCGTAATCACAATCTATTTTTTTTATCTTTTCACCCTTGCCTTCTGCTATAGCCGAACCATCAACAAGAAAAAACGCAACATCACTGCCAATCTCAGAAGCAAGATTAAAAAGCTCATCGGTTTTCAATGGATAATCAAACATCTCATTCAAGGCTTTAAGCGTATAGGCAGCATTTGAACTACCACCACCCAATCCACCACCTACAGGAATATGCTTTTTTATATGTATGGAAACCTGCGGTTTTATTGACGCCTTTTTAAAAAATAGCTCTGCAGCCTTATAGGATAAATTGCCTTTATTGTTAAGCTCTTCAATATCTGTCTCAACATAAAGCCCACCACCATTTTTTTTAATCTCAATCTCATCGTAAAGGTTAATCTTATGCATAATACTGAATATATCGTGGTATCCATCTGCCCTTTTTCTTAAAATATCAAGAATAGAATTAATCTTCGCAAACGACTTTATAATCATAATCCACCAAGCGATTTAGAAAGTTCTCTCACTTTAAACTTGACTTCTTCTTCGTCTATATCAACAAACTCTCTGTTTTTAAGTATAATCCTGCCACTTACAATCACATCCCTAACATCACGAGAATTCAAAGCATAAGCAATAAACGAATGTGGATTATAAATCGGGACAGACTCTATGCCATCAAGACTGATAATTGCTATATCGGCAAAATTGCCTTCTTTCAGATAACCAGCACCATCAAATAGACCGTCAAAGTTTGATGCAAGTTTTAATATCGTCTTTGAACTCATCGCCTTCTCGCCAAACTTAACCTTCTGAACCAAAGACGATGTCCTAATCTCTTCTATCATATCAAGGTTATTGTTGCTTGCAGGTCCATCTGTTCCTATATAAACATCAATACCCTTTTTTACCATTTTGCAGATTGGCGCAATACCGCTTGCAAGCTTAAAATTACTCTGCGGCACATTGATTACCTTTGCGTTTTTCTCCTTTATCAAATCTATTTCTTCATCATCTGTTTCTACGCAGTGCGCCATAAATGTTCTATCGGTCAAAAGTCCCGTATCATTTAACACTTCTAATGGCCTTTTGCCTTTCTGAGACTTCACAAGTTCAACTTCTCTTTTGCTTTCGTTTATGTGAATCTGCACGATATCGTTATCATCTAACGCATCGGCTACCATTTTGAGTGTATCTTCAGAAAGCGTATATGTCGAATGTGGTGCATAGCTAACTTTAATAAGATTGCTATCTTTAAACTCTCTTTTTAAAGATTTTGTCTTCTCTATAGCATCTTTTGGTGTTTTACAATCTGGTGTTGGAAAATCAATGATGCCTTCACCGATTATTGTTCTAACGCCTATCTCAATCGCTGCTTTTGCCACTTCTTCTTCAAAAAAATACATATCGTAAAAGCAGCCCGTTGCAGATTTTATGCCTTCAAGCATAGAAAGCTTTGAACAGATATAAACCATATCCTTATTTACATACTTCGCTTCGGCAGGAAAGATATGATTATTCAGCCAGTCCATAAGTTCTAAATCATCTGCAAGTCCTCTAAATAGGCTCATCGCAAGATGCGTATGTGCATTGCAAAATGTTGGCATAACGATGCAATCTTTGGCATCTATAACCTCATCAAAACTGCCTTCTATGTTTTTATCGATTTTGGCTATCCTATCGCCATCAACAAGTATATCAAAATATCCTTCCTTCTCTGAATTTATGCAATAGCCGTTTTTAATTAGAAGCATAACTCCTCCAAAAATCCGTTTATAAGTATGCTTAACTTCTCACTTGCACTACTTGCTGCCTTTATCACTTCATCAATTGGTGCCTTCTCCATGCAGTCTGGCTTATTTACATTCGTTATAACAGAAATTGCCACCCTATCGATATTCATGTGTGCCAAAGCTATAATCTCAGGCACCGTTGACATACCTATCGCATCACCGCCAATCATTCTAAAGAAACGGGTCTCTGCTGGTGTCTCCATTGAAGGCCCAGCAACACCGACATAAACACCTTCTTTTAAATCTATACCTTTCTTTAAAGCAATCTCTTTAAACTTCTCTATATGCTTGACGGTGTAAGGCTTGCTCATATCAGGAAACTTCTCGCCCAATTCATCGATATTGTCGCCTTTTAAAGGATTTGCGCCCATCATGTTTATGTGGTCTTTAACAATCATTAAATCACCCTTTTTGAAGTTGGGATTAAGCCCACCTGCGGCATTTGTTAGAATAACAATTTTTGCGCCTGCAACCGACAAGGCTCTTACCATAAAAACAACTTCCTGCATCGTGTATCTCTCATAATAGTGAAACCTACCATGAGCAACAACTACATTTAAATCGTTCTTTTTAAAAAGCTCAAAATAACCTTTATGCGACTTTGTCGAAGGCAAAGGCATATAAGGAACATCAGAATACGGCAATTCTTTAGTTTTTTCAGCTTCAAGTTTTATATCAATCCCAGTCCCACCAACTATGACAACATCAACCTTTTCAAACTTCTCTTTCAAAACATCAGCCGCAGCTTTTATTTTTTCATACATAGTCAACTCTCCTGTCTTATGTTTTACCTTTAAACTATATACAAAACCAAGAATTTTCTCAATGGGATAGAGTTAATTTGATTTTACTATTTCATCGGCGATTAGTTCTGCTTGTTTTAACACGGTTTCTGTAGCCAAAGCCTGCATATCTGGTGGATAGCCGTATTGACGAAGTGTTCTTTTTACAATCACTCTCAGTTTTGCTCTTGCGCTTTCTCTGATTGTCCAATCAATTGATGTGTTTTTTCTTACCCTATCAAATAGCACAATTGCAAGCTCTTTTAATTTTTCTTTTCCCATCAGCTCTTTCGCGCTTTCATTATCTGCCACGGCTGTATAAAAAGCATATTCATATTCAGAAAGACCCATCTCTTTTGGCTCTTTATCCATCTCTTTTATCTCTTTTGCAAGAGCTATAAGCTCTTCTATAACTTCTGCCGCAGTTAATATTTTATTGTTGTATTTTCTAATCAATTCATTTAGCGACTCCATCAACGATTTACTTTTTACAAAATTTCTCTTCAATCTTCCCTTTATCTCATCATTTATGAGTTTTTTAAGCGTCTCAATTGCGATATTTTTATGCTTCATTACCTTAATTTCTTCAAGAAACTCATCAGATAATATGGAAATATCAGGCTTCTTTATTCCCGCTGCATCAAATACATCTATTACACCATCAGAAACAATGGCTTTATCTATGATCTGCTTTATTGCGCTTTCAATCTCTTCTGCAGATCTTCCAGTAGTTGCTCTATCAAATTTTACTAATCTTGCTTTTACCGCCTGAAAAAATGCAACTTCCTCTTTTATTTTGAGTGCTTCAGGATGTGGAGTTGCTACGGCAAAAGCTTTTGATAAAGCAGTTACGGCATCGATAAACCTTTTTTTGCCATTCTCAAGCCCTAAAATAAAATCTTCAGCCTCTAAAATTATTGAAAGCCTCTCTTTTGTTTCAGCCGTAAAATACCTTTTATAGTCAAACTCGAAAAACATATCTTTGACCACTTCATATTTTTCAAGCATGATTTTTACTGCTTCTTCCTGCAATTTTGCAGGATCCCCCTTTCCTCCGCTTTCTGCATAAAATGAAAGGGCTTCTTTCAAATCAGCAGCAATACCAAGATAATCGACAATTAATCCGCCTGTTTTATCTTTATACACCCTGTTTACCCTTGCGATAGCCTGCATGAGTGTATGGCCTTTCATCGGCTTGTCAATGTACATCGTATGAAGGCATGGCACATCAAAACCTGTAAGCCACATATCAACCACTACTACCAGCTTTAACTCATCATCAGGATCTTTAAATCTATCAGCCAATATTCTTCTTTGCTCTTTTGTGAGATAAAACTTAGAAATATCAGGTTCATCAGAAGATGATACAGTCATTACCAGCTTGATAAACCCTTTTCTCAAATCATCACTATGCCAATGTGGCCGCAAGTTTATAATTTCATTGTATAACTTAACGGCAATTTTTCTTGTCATTGCCACAATCATCCCTTTTCCATCCATCGCTTCAAGTCTTTGCTCAAAATGGTTTACTATATCTTCAGCAATCT
>CAYTZD010000050.1:0-11556 GCA_964442345.1 uncultured Hippea sp.
TTTTTTAGAGCATAATAGAAACTTTTTAGCTTTTGCTTTTTAGGAAGTTTTCTATGCCCTTTGCTATGCCTTTTGCCAAAGCTTTTCTGAAGGTGGGATTTCTTAGGTATAAGGCGTCGGATGGGTTGTTTATGAATGCTGTTTCTATCAGGATTGATGGACAATGCGTGCCAACAAGCACATAGAATGGAGCCTGTCTTACCCCTCTGCCTTTGTATGAACGATATACTTTTCTGCCGTATTTTAGCATCTCTTTGTAAACATCTGCCGCTAAGATTTTTGAATATTGGATCTTGGATGTTTGAATAAGGGATAAGATGATGCGGTTTAGATCGCTTATCTGGCTTATGCTCATACCGTTTTCTTTGGCTGCAAGCCAAAGCGCCCTTTTGTCTGATGTGGTGTTTACAAAATAGACTTCCAAACCTTTGGCTTTGAGTTTATCCTTTGGTGCATAGTTTGCATGTATCGAGACAAATAGCGTTGCATGCACCTTGTTTGCAAGTTCGACCCTTTGCGCTAAGGTTGGATATGTATCCTTTGTGCGCGTCATAACCACCTTGTATCCATCCTTTTTTAAGAAGTAGGCTACATATTTGCCTATTGAAAGCGTTACTGTTTTCTCTTTGTTGTATTTACCAACAGCGCCTGGGTCTTTGCCACCGTGTCCTGGGTCTATTACGATTACCGTTTTCTTTTTTGATTCTGGTGGTTTGTATGTCTGTTTCTTTTGTGGCTTTACTGCAACACTTTTTTCTATTCTGACGATGAGAAATCTGTTTGATGAAAGAAGCAGTCTAAACCTGTATTTGAAGTTTTTTTTGAGTTTAAAAAATATCCTTGTTTCGCCTTTTATTATCCTGACGAGTATCTTTTCGACTGAACCTTTTGGCAAAAGCGGTGTTTCTATCGCTATAATGGTGTTTGGTATGGCTATGTAGAAATAATCGTCACTCAATCTTATAAATCTGTAATGTTTTATTTTGTCGAATCTAAAGATGAGATTATCGACGCCATTTTGTAGGTTAACGATGCTGAAGCTTTTAAGCTTTGCTATCTGGTTTGCGTTTGCTTGTAGGCTAAACAGAACAAAAAGTATTGAAACTATTGCTTTTAACATTAAAAGTTATTATAGTTATAATCTGAGTATTTGCAAGTCAAAGGTGGCTTATGCGTATTTTGGGTATTGATTACGGGACGAAGAAGATTGGACTTGCCATATCAGATGAGACAAACACAATAGCTTTGCCTTTGAGCGTGATAGACGCCAATGAAAACTCCATAAACGAGATTAAAAGGATCTTAGAAGAGAACAATGTAGAAAAGATTGTTGTTGGTCTGCCAATCACTTTGAGCGGCACAAAAGGTAAAAGGGCTTTAGAGACAGAAGAGTTCATAGATAGGCTAAAAAAAGCCGTTAATGTTGAGATTGTTGAGTGGGATGAGAGACTCTCCACACGATTCTCTGAAAGGGTTCTAAATAGTGCCAATGTAAGAGGGAGAAAAAACAAAAAGAAGGTCATCGACAAGATAGCTGCTACATTTATCCTTCAGGGTTATTTAGACTCACTATGAGTTTTTTAAAGAAACTGTTTATAGCCAACATAATTCTGTTTCTCTTTGTTTTGGCTTTCGTTGTTTTTACTATTTTTAAGTTTGAGAGCTTTCTTAATACTCCAGCATCAAGCAAACATAAACAGCTTTACATAGAGATAGCCAAAAATCAAAGCATTCCCAGTATTGTGGATACGCTTAAAAACAAAGGCATAATAACAAGAAGCGACTGGTTTTATTATTATTTGCGCCTGAGTGGACAGGCAAAACATCTAAAGGCAGGCCTGCATCTGTTTTATACAGATTATACGCCAAAACAGGTTTTAAACGAACTTGTAAGTCCAAAGATTTACACAACAAAGATAACGGTTATTGCAGGATACAACATAAAAAAGATTGCAGATGTTTTATCAAAGGCTGGCTTTGATGGAAACAAACTGCTTAAGCTAAATGATAATGAGAGTTTCATAAAGCGTTGCAGTGGGTTTGATAAGGCAAAAAGTCTTGAAGGGTTTTTGTATCCTGATACATATTTTGTCTCAAAAGACGACAAGGTTGAATCTATCCTGCTTTTGATGTGTAAGCAGTTTAGGGATAAATTTAAAAAGCTGACAGGCAGAAGCGATTTTAAAGAAGATGATTACAAGAAGTTGATAGTTGCATCTATCATTCAGAAGGAAGCAACGGATAAAAAGGATATGAGACTGGTTGCTGGTGTGATTTACAATAGATTAAAAAAGGGCATGTATCTGCAGATGGATTCAACAAGGTTTGATGATAGGTTTAACACATACCTGCATAAGGGTCTGCCGCCAGAACCTATCTGCAATCCGTCGTATGATGCTTTAGCTGCTGCTTATAATCCGCAAAAGACCGACTATCTCTATTTCATCTCAAAAAAGGATGGAAGTATGATTTTCAGCAAAACATTGAAGGAGCACAACAGAAACATAAGGAAGTATCTAAAATGAGATTTTACATAAAGACATTTGGCTGTCAGATGAACGAAAGGGATTCAGAGAAGGTTGAAGCGATTTTGAAAGAAAACGGCTGGCAAAAAAGCGAAGACCCCAAGATGGCAGACCTTTTGATTGTAAATTCATGTGCCGTTAGAGAGAAGGCAGAAAACAAGATTTACAGTGAGATAGGAAGACTAAGATTTAAAAACAGAAAAGCAAAGATTGTTGCTATGGGCTGTGTTGCACAGTTTGCATACGATAGACTATCCAATGTTGCAGATATTGTAATTGGCACAAATACTATAGATAAATTTTACAGAATTGCTAAGGATTCTTCTGTTGAAGGTATTTTTATAAAGGATAAGATGGAAGAGCCAGATCATATATTCCCGCATGTTAAAAGTGTAGTTTCGTTTGTTGATATTATGTATGGCTGCGATAATTTCTGCACTTACTGTATCGTCCCATACACCCGCGGCAGGGAAATTTCGCGCAAAAAGGAAGCAATAATTGATGAGATAAAAGAACTTGTCGATAAAGGCACAAAGGAAGTTGTCCTGCTTGGTCAGAATGTTAATTCATACGGCAAGAACTTGGGTTATAATTTTGTTGATCTGCTTTATGAAGTAAACAAGATTGAAGGTTTAAGGCGCATCAGGTTTACCACATCCCATCCAAAGGATTTCTCAAAGGAACTTGTCTATGCAATAAGGGATTTGGATAAGCTGTGCGAACATGTTCATCTGCCGTTTCAGGCTGGCTCAAACAGGATTTTGAAGTTGATGAAAAGAAGATACACGATTGAAGAATACCTTGAGAAGGTCTTTCTCTTAAAAAGCGAAGTGAAAAACTGCTCAATTACAACCGACATCATCGTTGGCTTTCCGACAGAGACAGAAGAAGATTTCAAAAAGACTTTAGAAGTAGTAAAAACCGTTGAATACGATACATCGTTTTCGTTTAAGTATTCGCCAAGGAGATTTACAAAGGCAGCCGAGATGGAAGGCCAAATCGAAGAGAAGGAGAAGCTTAGACGCCTAAATATACTCCAGCAGCTTCAAGCTGAAATTACACAGAAAAAGCTTAAAGAGTATGAAGGAAAAGTTGTTGAAGTGCTTATAGAAGGAAAAGCAAAAAAGGGCAACAAGCTTTATGGTAGAAACAGGCAGAATATAGTTGTCAATGTTGATTTTAGGGATAATATAAAAGCAGGCGACTGTTTAAGGGTTAAGATAA
This sequence comes from uncultured Hippea sp., assembly GCA_964442345.1. Lineage (GTDB taxonomy): Bacteria > Campylobacterota_A > Desulfurellia > Desulfurellales > Hippeaceae > Hippea. The sequence continues at coordinate 3,750 of CAYTZD010000050.1, forward strand.
CAAATGCCCTTAAGCATTCCCTGATAGGGGAGCCAATACAATAAGAAGGTGGATAGCGATGGTAGAGATTGAGCTTACCGATATAGATTTAAGTGATGATTTTTGTGATATCTATCTTGAAGATGCCGACGGCTATATATACAAATTCAGAACCGACGCCGAAAAGGGAAAGATAATTTCTCTTCTTGCGCATGGTGTATATGTGCAGAATGACAATATCTATGAGCTTTTTATTAAATTCTTAAGGATGAGTGGTCTTTCTGTGCATTCTGTTGTTATACTTGACGGTTATAAAGATAGGGCGGTTATTAATCTGACAGATTCAAAAGAGATAAGAACCTTTCCTTTGAATATAGATGATGCTTTAATTTTGGGACTGCTTTCTGAAGCTCCCTTGCTTATTAAAAGGGAAGCCTGCTTTTTGGAAGCTGAGAATCTCGATAAGTATATCTGGTATAGATTTCTAAAAGAGCTTGATTTATGCTGATAAGGGAAATCCTTGAAAAGATAGAAGAAGATACATTAAGCAGATATGCTTTTTTGTCTAAAAATGCAACAAGGCCTAAGGGTAGCGAGAAAGACCCTGTAAGAACGGATTTTATGCGGGATAGGGATAGGATTATCCACAGTAAGGCATTCAGAAGGCTAAAACACAAGACGCAGGTGTTTTTCTCGCCTGGTGGCGACCATTACAGAACACGCATGACGCACACCTTAGAAGTATCCCAGATTGCAAGAACTATAGCAAAGGCGCTGCTTTTGAATGAAGATTTAACAGAAGCCATAGCGCTTGGACATGATTTGGGTCATACGCCATTTGGTCATGCTGGTGAGAAGATTCTCAACGAAAAGTCCAAAAAGGGATTTAAACACTGGATTCAAAGTCTGCGCGTCGTTGATGTAATAGAAAAAGACGGCAAAGGCCTAAATCTAACAGATCAGGTTAGGGACGGCATAGTAAAGCACTCCAAAGGCAGAGGGGCAATAATCCCAGAAGATAAAAGCAGTCTTGCCATTACACTTGAAGGCCAAATTGTTAGAATTGCCGATATTATAGCGTATGTGAATCACGATATAGACGATGCTGTAAGGGCGTCAATAATCAAAGAAGACGATATACCAAAAAGAATATCCGATGTGCTTGGCAATAGCCACGCAAAAAGAATAGCAACGATGGTTAAAAGTGTGATAAAGGATACGCAGAATAAAGATTATGAATTTATTTCAATGGAAGAAGAAGTGCTTGAAGCTTTGAACGAATTGAGAGATTTTCTCTTTGAGAATGTCTATTACAGCGACAGGGTGATGAATGAAGTTAAGAAGTCCGAAAAGATATTAAGCGATCTGTTCGATTACTTTATGGAGCATCCAGATTTGATAGAGAAGCACTATTCAGACGATATAGAGACCGTCGTTGTTGATTATATATCAGGCATGACAGACAGGTTTGCCTTAAATCTATACCAGAAGATATTTCTGCCAAAACCGTGGGAGGGTGGTTGAGTGTTAGCTGAGGAGATTTTAAGTAAGATTGCCGATGATTTTGATGCGGTTGAAGTATATGTCGAAGAGAGTAAATCCGAAGAGTTCGAACTTAAAAATGCCAAAGAGTTTTCAAAGGGTTTGGAAGAGAAAAAGGGTTGTGGCATAAGGGCGGTTAAAAACGGCAAGTTTGCTGCAGGTTGGTTTAGCGGATTTGACAATCCAGACGATATTGTAAATGAGATAAAATCGTCTATTGAGCTTGCAAAGGATGCCGATGCAGAGATTATACCAAAAGAGCCTTCCGTTTTCTTTGAAGAGAAAGAAGAATTTGAAAGCATAGAAAGCACAGAAGCCGAAGAATTACTAAAAGAGACGGTTGAGAAGATTGGTAGGTTTGACAAAAGGGTTAAACAGACAAAAAGTATTGGTCTTGGTATCTCTTATAAGCGATTTGAGATAGCAAACAGCTATGGATTGAAGGTTAAAGGCAGTGTTGGTTCGGCACAGGCGGCAGCTGAAGTTTTAGCCGAAGATAAGATTGCCGATTTAGGCTATTTTCATTTAGACGCCGATAGGTTGGAAAATATAGATTTTGACTTTTTAGCTGAGAAGTCTGCAAGTATAGCCGTAAATAAGCTGTATCCCAAACCAATCCAGACAAAAAAGTACAGCGTTATAATAGAAAACAGTGTGTTTAGGGATATGCTTGCACATTTTATCTCTGCTTTTAGTGCCTACGGTTTAATAAACCATACAACGCCGTTTGAAGGTAAGCTAAACGAGAAGGTTTTTAGCGACTGCATAACGATTATTGATGCTAAAAGCTTCAAAAACAGGCCTTATGCTTTGGCTTTTGATCAGGAAGGCAACAGAAGAGAAGATACAGTAATCGTTGAAAATGGCGTTTTAAAAACATTTATGCACAATAGCTACACATCGTCAAAACTGAAGCAAAAAAATACGGCAAATGCAAAGAGAAACTCGCTTGCATCGGTTGATGTTGGGCCGTTTAATTTTTATGTAAAGCCGTCTGATATGCCATTTGAGAAACTTCTGAATATGGTAGATGGCGTCTATATCACAGAGATTATGGGACTTCATATGGCAAATGCGGTAAGCGGTGATTTCTCGCTTGGCATAAATGGATTTTTAATACACAACGGTGAGCTTGTCTCTTACTTTAAATCCGCCACATTTGCAGATAACTTTTACGATATGATAAAGCGTATTATAGCTGTTTCGGATAATTTGTATTTTGCTGGTTCTGTCGGCTGTGTTGATGTTGCCGTTGCAGATTGCGTGATAGGAGAGAGCAATGGATAAGATAGTAATACTCGATTTTGGCAGTCAATATACGCAGTTGATAGCAAGAAAAATCAGGGAATTGGGTGTGTATGCCGAGATTGTCCCGTTTAACAAGGATTTTAATAAAGCAGATGTTAAAGGCATTATCTTAAGCGGTTCGCCTTCAAGTATTTACGATGATAATGCACCACTGCCTAATGGAGAGATTTTTAAGATGGGTTTGCCCATTCTTGGCATCTGTTATGGTATGCAGGTTATAGCCAAATTTTTCTCTGGCAAGATTGCACCATCAAAGAAAAGGGAATACGGACCTGCAATAATCAAGCTAAAAAAGGAAAATAAGCTGATAGATAAAGAGATTGACGGTTCTGTTGTCTGGATGAGTCATGGCGATAGGCTTGAGAAATTGCCTGAAGGCTTTGAGGCAGTCGCATATACGGACAATTCGCCGTTTGCTGTGATTCAGAATTTAGAAAAGAGAATCTGGGCTGTGCAGTTTCATCCAGAAGTGCATCACTCTGAAAAAGGCAAGCAGATACTTGCTCGTTTTCTGTTTGATATATGCAATGCAGAAGCCAACTGGAGTATGGAGAATTTTCTTGAAGCGCAGATAAATCAGATAAGAGAAACAGTTGGAAATAAGAAGGTTATTGGTGCTGTATCTGGCGGTGTTGATTCAAGTGTTGTTGCCGTCTTAATGAATAAGGCAATTGGTGAAAATTTTATAGGCGTTTTTGTCAATAATGGGCTTTTGAGAAAGAATGAAGCAGAATATGTGCTTGAATCCTTCAAAAGATTGGGTGTAAACATACGCTATGTTGATGCATCAGATTTGTTTTTGGATAGACTAAAGGGTGTGGTTGACCCAGAAAAGAAGAGAAAAATCATAGGCCATACATTTATAGATGTATTTAGGGAAGTTGCTAAAGAATACGATGATGTTGAATTCTTGGCTCAAGGCACGCTTTACCCAGATGTGATAGAAAGTGTTTCTGTAAAGGGTCCATCGGCAACGATAAAAAGCCATCACAATGTCGGTGGCTTGCCAAAGGATCTAAACTTTAAGCTTATTGAACCGTTAAGGGAACTGTTTAAAGACGAAGTTAGAAGGTTGGGCAAAAAGCTTGGACTTGACGATGAATTTATAAACAGACATCCATTTCCAGGACCTGGCCTTGCAATAAGGGTGATTGGACAGATAACCAAAGAGAGACTCTCTGTTTTAAGGGAAGCAGATGCTATTGTGGTTGAAGAGATAAAAAAGGCAGGTGTTTATAACGATGTGTGGCAAGCGTTTGCCGTTTTGCTGCCAATCTCAACAGTGGGTGTTATGGGTGATAAGAGAACCTATGAGAATGTTGTTGCGCTGCGTGTTGTTGAGAGTGTTGATGGTATGACGGCAGACTGGTCAAGGCTGCCTTATGATCTGTTGGGTAAGATCTCAAATAGGATTATAAACGAAGTTGAAGGTGTAAATAGGGTGGTCTATGATATCTCTTCAAAACCACCATCAACAATAGAGTGGGAATAATGAAACTAAAGAAGATAAAGGAAGATTTGATAAGCAACATAGAAAGTTTCTTTGAGAAGGTATTTAACAAACATGTTATAACTGCTTTATTCTTTATTGTAGTGATTGCGTTGAATTTTCCGCATTCGTCTGAAAACTATTACGATCTAAGAATAGGTGATGTGGCACCAAAGACGATCAGGGCGACCGTCTCAATGCTTGTTGAAGATAAACAGGCAACGCAGAGAAGAATAGAAGAAGCGATGAATGGCACACCGCCAGTCTTCGATTATAACGCCAATGTATTTTCAAACACAATCAGCACGCTAAAAAAGGCTTTAGATGAGATAGATAAGAAGGACTTAAAGACTTCAGAGAAGAAGTTTTTTGACACATTGAAGATAAAGCCAAGCCATTCGCTATTTGTAAGGCTTTTGCGATACAAAAAGGATGATATATTCAAGTATGCTTCTGATGCCTTAGGTGCGCTTCAGCACTATTATATAGTAAATTCCGTAAGGCAGCTTTATAAGTTCTCACCAGATAAGATTATAATAAGGAACATCAAAAGTCCCGATAAAGAGCGTCTGTTAAGTAAAGATGATGTTATAGATACAACAAAGGCAAAGATAATTGCATACAATAGACTTAAGGATGTTGTCGATGATGTGGGTTTGAGAAATACAATATGGGATTTGATATCGCAATTGATTATTCCCAATCTCACCTTCAATTCGCTTGCTACACAGCAGAAAAAGCAGGAAGCAGCAAAAAAGGTTAACAAGGTTTTCTTTAAGGTGTCAAAGGGTGAGATAATTGTGCGCAGCGGTGATGTGATAACCAAGACAGACTATCTCAAACTTAACGCCTTAAACTCTTTAAAACAGAAGCAGAATGCGTATCTAAAGTTTGTGGTCAATATAATCTTATTTATCGTTTTGTGCCTTGTCTTGTATGAGGTTTACAGGCTAACAAAGGCTAAAAAGAACAAGTGGATAAGCGAGACAAAACTGCTTGCCATTGCAGAAAGCTTAATCGTTATACAGATTCTTCTGTTTAAACTATTTTCCTATCTCTCAACTGTTATAACATTCTCCAATGTTGACTTGCCGCAGACGGCTGTTTTGTTTGCAACGCCATTTGCCACTGCTTCTATGATGATTGCCATTATGATAGACTTTGAACTTGCCTTTTTGGTTTCTATCTTGTTTGGTATCTCTGTCTGGTTGCTGTTGAATCCAGAGATACTGTTTGTTGGCATTTATGTTCTATTGGGTAATATGGCAGGCATTTTTGCTATAAGAAAAGAGAAGACAAGAACGGGCGTTATAAAAGCTGGACTGTATGTCTCTTTAAGCAGCGTTCTGTTTGTTTTGCTTTTTCATGTATTGAAAAACAGCGAGATTGATAAGTCAATGTTTATAGATGCAGCCTTTGGTTTTTTTAGCGGGATTCTATCGGCTATAGTTGTCAGCGGACTTTTGCCTGTTTTTGAATACATTTTTAATGTTACAACAGACATAAAGCTGCTTGAGTTGGGTAATCTCAACAATCCCTTGCTGAAAGAGCTTGCCATAAAAGCACCTGGCACCTATCATCACAGTATTGTTGTCTCATCGTTGGCTGAAGCTGCAGCAACACAGATAGGCGCAAATCCGTTGATTGTTAAGGTTGGCTCCTACTATCACGATATAGGCAAGATAAAAAAGCCACTGTATTTTGTGGAGAATCAGATTGATGGCATAAATCCGCACGATAAATTGAAGCCTTCAATCAGTGCTTTGATTATTAAAAACCATGTAAAATACGGTGTTGAGATAGCAAAGAAGCATAGGCTTGGCAATTATATTATCGATATTATACAACAGCATCACGGGACAAGTCTTATAAGGTATTTTTACAACAAGGCAAAGGAGAATGGCCTAAATCCCAAAGAAGAAGACTTCAGATACCCAGGTCCTAAACCGCAAACAAAAGAAGCAGGTATTGTTATGATAGCAGATGAGGTTGAAGCAGCATCAAAAACGCTTTCTGATCCCACTGTTGCACACTTAAGGGATTTTGTAAGGGAGATTACAAACAAGATATTTTTAGACGGCCAGCTTGACGAGTGCGAATTGACACTAAAAGACTTAAACCTTATTACAGATAGCTTTGTTAAGGTTTTAGTTGGCATATTCCATCACAGGATTGAGTATCCAGAAGATGAGAAGAAACCCAATGTTGTAGGAGAAGCTTGTAAATTGGATCTTAACCCAAAGAATAAAGATGAATCTAACACTAATAGAACACAAGGTTAAACCATTTTACGATAGCAAAACGATAGAAAAATTTGTTGAGTTTCTATTCGATAGCTTCGAGATAGATAAAACAAAAGAGCTTAATATTCTCTTCTGCGATGATGACGAAATAAAGGAATTGAATAAGGAGTTTAGAAAAAAGGATGCACCAACGAATGTTTTGAGTTTCTATGGGTATGATGAGAATATTTTGGGAGATATAGCTATCTCGCTTGATACAATAGAAAAGGAAGCAGAAGAGAAGAAAAAGGACGCATTAGAGTATCTGCTTTTTATTATTGCTCATGGTTTTTTGCACCTTTTGGGTTATACGCATGAGACAATGGAGAAATTTGACGAGATGATGAAGATACAAAATGAACTTGTTGAAGAATTCTTAAAGAAGGAGAACAAAGATGAAGAAACTGCCAGTTAAGTTGGGTTGGACGGCGATTACATTGACTGCTGGTTATGTTGCTTTGAAAAAGACAGGCGCATTAGAGAAAATGAAGGAAGATATAGATGCTGTATTTGAAAGAGACCCTGCGGCAAGAAGTATTCCTGAAGTTATATTCTGCTATCCAGGACTTCATGCGCTCTGGTTTCACAGGGTTGCGCACTTGTTATGGAAGTATGATTTTAAGTTTCTTGGCAGGCTTGTTTCTCATATCTCCCGCTTCTTAACCGGTATCGAGATACATCCCGGTGCAAAGATTGGCAAAAGATTTTTTATAGACCATGGAATGGGTGTTGTTATTGGTGAGACGGCAGAGATTGGCGATAATGTAACGCTGTATCAAGGTGTTACACTTGGCGGAACAAGCCTAAAGAAGGTTAAAAGGCATCCGACGGTTGGCAATAATGTTGTTGTTGGCAGTGGAGCAAAGGTGCTTGGTGCTTTGAAGATTGGCGATAACTCAAAAATTGGTTCAGGCAGTGTTGTTATTAGGGATGTGCCAGAAAACTCAACAGTGGTCGGCATTCCTGCCAAGGTTATAAAGAAAGAGAAGCCCGATAAAAAGGTTGATTTAGAACATACAAAACTGCCTGATGTTGAAGGTAAGGTTATCAGGTATCTGCTGCACAGAATAGAAGAACTTGAAAAGGAGATATCGGCTTTAAGAGAAGGAAAGCCTGAAGAGATAGAAAAGGAAAGAAAAAAAGAAGCAGAAGAGCTCAAAAAGATAGAGAAATATATTAAAAGCTATGAGATAGAAGGTATAGATTA
>CAYTZD010000051.1:0-7786 GCA_964442345.1 uncultured Hippea sp.
GCAAAGCCACGACCTGCCTCACCCGCTCTTGCTGCTTCTATTGCAGCATTTAAGGCTAAAAGATTTGTCTGTTCTGTAATCTCGTTAATAACACCAACAATTTGACCTATCTCTTTTGAAGAATGACCTACCGTATTTATCTGGTCTATTGCTTCTTTTGCAAGTAGGGCGTTCTTTTTCATCCTTTCAAGTCTTTTGTTTATATCTTCAATCATCTGATTGTTTATCTCTCCAACTTCGTTGGCTAAATTATTAACATTTTCTGTTGCAATTGCTATATCGTTTACCGCTTGAGATGTGTCATTCATAGCGTTTGCTATCTCTTGTGTGTTTTTGGAAGTTTGTTCAATTGATGCTGACATTGTGGTTGCAGCTGTCTGAAGATGGTGTGAATGGCTGTTTAATTCTGCTAATGTGCCTTTTACTTCTTTTATCATCTGCTGGGTTTTCTCTATGAATTTATTAAACCACTCTGCCAATTCGCCGAGTTCATCTTTTGTGTTTAGCTTGATTCTTTGTGTTAGATCGCCTTCGCCGCTTGCAAGGTCTTTTGCTTGATTTGTAAGCATGGCGATGTTTGCAAGCACATATTTAAATATTGCAAACACAAGCAGCAGAATTGATATAATGCCGATACCGAAAGTTACACTGTAAAGCACAAGGGTAGCTACTGCGGCGTTAATCTCGCTTTTCATATCATTAATTATAGATACTTCCATGAAGTCTTCTATATTTTTCAAGATGTTTATCTTCTTTGTGATGGTTTTAAACCAGTATTCAGGGTCAACGCCAAAGTTGCCTTTACCAAAATGCGACATAGCTATCTTTCTCATTCTGTTGACTTCTTCTATGCTTGAACCTGTAAAGTGGGTTTTGAAGTATTCCAAAAATTTATCGTTTGCAGAGATTTTAAACGAATGGAGATAGCTTTTCTGCTCTGCTACTAATGTTATGAACTTTTCATACATTCCTTTGCCGAAGTGCCCTTGTGCGAATGTGTTTGAGAGAACTGCTCTTTCTATACCGGCTCTTTCTTTGGAAAGCAAAAAGTTTGCGTATGCGTTTAGCTCTTTTGAGATTTTTGCATTTTCTGTGCCGTATCCTATAGCTCCAATGGCATCAAGCAGGTTAGAGTTTATCTGCGTGTACCATGCAACTTCATCATGGACAGATATTGCAAGATTGTCAACCTTGCTTCTCATTGATTGTAAGCCTTTAAGCTGTTGAATTGCAGGAATAAAAAACTTTCTAAATCTTGGATTGTCGTCTAAATTTACCTTCTTTGCTGCAATGTATAACTCTTTGAGTTTTTGGTCGGTCATCAATCTCTGATTGGCAAGTATGGATCTAAATTTTGTGCCTTTTGCACCCAAAAATCCGGCTGATGCTCCTCTCTCTTTCTGCAATTCATGGACGAGACTGCCTATCTTTACTGATAATTCTACAAGCGATTTTGCATTCGATAGATTCTTGTAAGCTGATAGTTTCTCTATGAATAGTGAGCCTGCAAAAAACAGAAGCGCTACAGAGACAATGGCAATTGCAACAGAAAGCTTGGTTTTTAGTTTCATAAACCTACCTCCACCTTTTATTTTCCCTACAAATATTTTCCTTTGTTCAAAAAAGTCAAGTTTTATTCCTTAGCATTTGTTGAGTTATGCGTATCGCCTGGTCTGTTGTATGGTAAAGGTATATAGTTAACCGATTGTGTTGCCGTTGGTTGTGGATAAAGTTCCATTAAGGCGTAAACTTCTTCTGGCACATCTGTCGATACATTTAGGCCAAGCTGTTTAGCGTGTTCAACGGTTATTGGATAGTCGTGCGTCCATTTTCCACTTGATAGCTCTTCTGCGACTTTGTCTGCATCTTTTTCTGAGAATCCTTTTTTTATAAGTAATCTCTTTACCGTGTTGTGCATCTGGTTTAAGGCTTTTTCGCTCATATCTATCTTAATTAGCGTCTCATCGCTTATGTCTTTTATATCTTTTAGCTCTTTTATTCTTTTTATGCTTGCTGCTGGCTCATTGCCTAATTGCGGATCAACAGGACCCAAAACGGCATAGCTGTCCATCAGGATTTCATCTGCAGCCAAAGCTATCAGTGTTCCGCCGGACATGGCGTAATGTGGCACGATAACCCTAACCTTTGCTTTGTGGTCTGCCAATGCATTTGCAATCTGGGTTGCAGCCAAAGCCACACCACCGGGCGTATGAACTATCATATCTATTGGCATATCATCCGGTGTTATGCGTATTGCCCTTAAAATTGCTTCTGAATCTTCTATGTCTAAAAATCTCATCGAGAAGAATCCGAATAGTGATTTTGTCTCTTGTCTGTGTATCAAGGTTATAACACGAGAAGAGCGTTTTCTTTCGAGCTTTCGTATAAGTTTTAGTCTGTTGCCTTCAAGTGCATGCGTTTTAAAATATGGATAAAACAGGGTGATGAAGAAGATTATCCAGAATAGCTGTCCAATCAGAGTGTCAAATAGATGCATAGAGAAAACCTCCAATTCAAAATTTACTAAATTATACTAAAATTTTTTAATTAATCAAGGGTGAACGCAGGTGGTTTCTTGTTTCTTGACACTTATTAATTTATAGAATAAAGTTAAAATATGAACAATAAACTGGAAGAATTGTCAGATTTAATCATAAAAAAGGGCATCAAGACAGAAGTATTGGACAAAATAGCGGAATATTTTAATGTTGATGGTTGCACTGTTGTGTGCGTTAAGGATTTTGGACTTAGGGTTGTAGAAACATCTTCGTTTTTTAAAGGTAAGAACATAGATATATCAGAGTTATACAATCTTACAGAAGAAGAGAACCTTCTTGTTTATGATGCCATAAGGTTAGGATATGCTATAGTTGAAAATTATCAAGATCGTAAAGTGTTTTCACCGCTTTGGAAGAATATAGGGTTGCAGTCTGCTTTGCTTTTTAGGTTGAGATCTGAATTTAATGCGGTTTTGGGTCTTGAGAGTTTTACCAAAAAGAAAAAATTTACACAGAAAGATATTGAAGCTTTATCTTTTTTGGATGATTTTATCTCTGTGGCACTTGAAAATGGTATGTTTAGGAGTTTTCTTCAGGATGGCATCCTAAATCTCGAAATAGAAAAGCCAGAGTGCGATAGTCTAAACTGTCTAAAAAAGTGGGTTAGGAATAATTTAAAAAAGATATTGGATATTACCAAAGCAAAGGTCGTTAGTTTGGTATTTCCCAAGAGAAACCTTTATGCTTTTGTTGATGTTGGTGATAAATTTACCTGTGTAAGTTTTAAGAAGATAAAAAAGGTTGAAGGTATGCTGTCATATAAGATGTTTAAAAGCGAACTCAAAGGGCCTGTCGTTTTTAAATATAATCTGGTAAAAGAAGATGAATTAGAGTTTTTTAGAGAAATAAGAAAGGATTTTGCTGTAAACAGTGTTCTTATCATACCTATATGGGACAATGGAGAGATTATTGCAACGGTTGGTTATGGCTATGTACACGATTATATGTTCTCTGTATATGACATAAACATTACGACACTGCTTACTAAGGAATTGCTTAAGTTTCTTGATGGGATAAAAGAGTATAGAAAACTCAAAAGTGTTATCAGTAAAAACGAAGAAGAGATAATCAATAACTTTATTATAACCATCGAGATGAAGGATGTATATACCAAAGGACATTCGCAAAGGGTGGCTTTTTATGCAAGAAGGATAGCAGAAGAGATAGGGTTATCACCTAAGCAGATTGAAAGGATCTATGTGGCAGGGCTTTTGCATGATATAGGTAAGATAGGCTTGCCAGATTCTGTTTTATTGAAACCGGCTTCTCTGTCTGATATAGAGTTTGAAATTATCAAATATCATCCTGTTTTATCGTATGAGATTGTTAAACGCTTCAAAACATTGCCGGATTTGAAGAGTATTGCTGAAATGGTCAAACATCATCACGAACGCTGCGATGGTAGCGGCTATCCAGATGGTATTGACTGTTCTAAATTATCGATAGGTGCTAAGATTCTTGCCATTGCCGATGTGTTTGATGCTTTGACAACATCAAGGCCATACAGAAAAGCCTTCAGTGTTGATGAAGCTATACAGATTATGATATCTGAAAAGTGGCATTTTGATGAGAAACTGCTTAAAAAATCAATAAATGTTCTAAAGGATAGTTTTAGCAAAGCTATAAGAATGTCTCAGAAATCCATAATTCCCAAAGCATTTGATGAGTATAAGAGAAAATTTAATGATGTGGATTATCTGACAGGTCTTCTAAAAAGAGATATGTTTTTGAAAAATATCGAAAATTTGCTTGCCTTGAAAAAGAATTTTAAAATCTATCTTGTTGATGTAAAGGATATGGATTTTATAAACTTGACACATTCAACAATCTTTGGCGATGAGCTATTAATGAAAACGGCTGCTGTGTTATCTGAGCTTAATAAATATGGGGCTCTGTTTTTATCACGATTTGGTGGCGATTCATTTATCTTTGCTTTGCCTTATTCTAAAAAAGCTGATAACATAGATAAAACTGAAGATTTTTTAAAGAATCTTTCTAATAAGGTTCTAAAAAGACTTAAACACATTGATAAAGATTTTAAATTGGAATTTACTATAGTATCTGTCGATTCAAGCGAAGGCAAAACGGCTATTGAACTTATCTATATTCTAAGAAAGAGAAAAAGAGCGCTTTCGGTCTGATACAAGATTTGATATTTATCTGAACAAACCATATATTTTAAAATTTAGCTATTATTAGGGTGGTAAGTATGTGTATACCTATCTTGGGATATTGCTTAGAAATAGCTTGAAGGCTATTCTTTGATTTTATAACATAATAAAAATGGAGGGTTAATTGAAAATTTTAATTGTTGGTGCTGGCGGTTTTGTCGGAGCAATTTTAAGGTATTTGTTTTCAAAGTGGATTACCCTGCTTGTAGGTAATATTATTCCTTTTGGAACTCTTTTTGTTAATGTAGTTGGTTCTTTTGCTCTTGGATATATTCATACGCTTTCAGTAGAGAGACTGTCTATTGGCGGTGATATGAGGCTTTTTATTGAAGTCGGAATACTCGGAGCATTTACAACTTTTTCGACATTCTCTATTGAAACACTGCATCTGTTTGAAGATGGTGCTTATATGTTGGCACTGCTTTATATGTTTTTGAATCTATTTATTTCTCTGGTAGCTGCATTTATGGGTATCCATTTTGCAAGAATTTAGGAGTGTTTGTTATGGTTAGAAAATTAGAAGGGACACAAAAACTTGTAAGGATTTTTATAGGTGAAGGAGATAAATATAAAGGAAAGCCTCTTTATAAAGAAATTGTCAATGTTTGTAGAGAAAAGGGAGTCTCAGGAGCAACTGTCTTAAGAGGGATATACGGTTATGGAAAAAGTTCTATCATACATTCATCCAGAACTTTGGCTTTATCCAATGACTTACCGATAGTTATTGAGATAATTGATACACCTGAGAAAATAGATGAAATACTACCTGAGATCGAAAAAATAATGACACATGGACTTATTACCTGGGAATTAGCCCATGTTATAAAATATGAGTAGAATGTAGGTTCTTATTTTTAGAACATAATATTGAAGGGAGTATTAAATATCTAATCTGAGCGGTGGAAATGCTGATAGATTAAGTATTTTGAAGATGGTTTTTTATACAAGCTGCTGTAATTTAAAATGAGGCTTGATATTTATTTAAGCAAATTACATATTGTGGAATCAAGAAGTAAGACGAAGGAATTAATCCTGAAGGGTTATGTTAAGGTTAACGGTGTCGTTGTTAAGAAACCTTCTTTTTCTGTTGATGATAGCGATGAGATTGAGATTTTAAAGTTTCCCAAATATGTAAGCAGGGCAGGTTATAAGCTTGAAAAAGCCATTGATGAATTTGGTATTGATTTGAAAGGTAAACTTTGCCTTGATGTTGGTTCATCAACGGGCGGATTTACAGATTGTATGTTGAAAAATGGCGCTAAAGAAGTGTTTGCTGTCGATGTTGGTAAAAATCAGATGCATTTTAGTTTAAGAGACGATGAAAGGGTTAGGTTATTTGAAGAGACAGATATTCGTTATTTTAAGCCTGATAATAGATTTGACTTTGCATCGATTGATGTGAGTTTTATTTCGCTGAAACTTGTGCTTAAACCTGTAAAGGATTTGCTCAAAAAAGATGCCGAAGTTGTTGCTTTGATTAAGCCGCAGTTTGAAGTGGGTATTGGCGGGACGAAGAAGGGTATTGTTAAAGATGAAAAGAAGATAAAAGATGTGATTGATAGTATAAAAGGATTTGCTCAAATGGTTGGTTTTGAATATAAAGGTTTGATTGAATCGCCTATTAAGGGTAAAGAAGGCAACAGAGAATTTTTAATCTGGCTAAAGAATGGATAGTGTTTTAGCGTTTGTTAGTTCCTTAGCTGAAAAGCACGGTGCTTTTTTCTATCTTATTGTGTTTTTTGTCTCTTTTTTTGAATCCTTCTTTCTTATTGGTGAATTTGTGCCGGGTGCTGCCTTTGCCGTTGGTAGCGGATATGCTGCAAGTAAAGGTATCTTGAATATCTATGCTTTGGTTGTTTTTGGTTGTCTGGGTGCTATAGCTGCAGATTTTGCAAGCTTCTTTTTGGCTTTTCTGTTTTATGATGAGATAAAGGATAAGCCGTTTTTAAGAAAGCACAAGCAGGCTTTTGATAAAGGCGTTGATTTTTTTGAAAAATTTGGTGGTGTAAGCGTCTTTGTTGGTAGGTTTGTTGGTGCTTTAAGGCCTATTGTTCCGTTTGTTGCCGGTGTATTCAGGATGAATCCGCTTTACTTCTCGTTCTGGGCTATTCTAAGCGGTATTTTGTGGGGCATCGCATATTTTGGAGCAGGTTTTCTCTTTGGTGATAACATAGATGCAATAATCTCGCTGTTTAGAAGGTTTAACCTGATTCTTGTTGCTTTGACTTCTGTGTTGATTCTTCTTTATATTGCAGTAAGGAGAAAGGGTGATTGATTATCTTTTTGTTGTTTTGATAGCGTTTTTTGCATCGGGCATTGGCGCTTTGCTTGGTATAGGTGGCGGGATTATAATGGTGCCACTGTTTGTTATACTTGTTAAGATGCCGATCCAAAATGCCGTTGCTATAAGTTTATTTACCATTGTTGGCACAAGCACGCTTGTTAGTTCTAAATTTATAAAAAGTAAGGCATTGAATTTGGAATTGGGTCTGTCCCTTGAACTTGCAACGACAATAGGCGCAATAGCAGGTAGTCTGATAGCTTTAAGACTTGCCCATAATACTCTCTCTTTGATGTTTGGACTGTTTCTTTTGGTTGTTTCGCTTTCAATGTTTAAGAAACCAGAAGAAATTTATAGCAAGTCTGGCAGATATTCCTATTTTGATGCGAAGGAGAAAAGAGAGATATTTTATGATGTTAAAAATATGCCTGCTGCTTATCTGCTTTCTTTGGTTGCTGGTTTGACATCTGGTATGTTTGGTATAGGTGGTGGTGTTTTGAAGGTGCCTTTGCTTGTTAAGGTTTGCAAGATTCCAATCAAGGTTGCAACAGCAACAAGTGGCTTTATGGTCGGTATAACGGCGTCTGCCGCTGCTTATGTCTATTTCTCAAAAGGTAGTCTCAATCCATATTTTGCATTCCTGGGATTGGTTGGTTCGCTTTTGGGTTCTAAGGTTGGCGTTGCTGTACACTCTTTAATAAAAGCAGATTTGTTAAGAAAGATTTTTGCGTTTTCTCTTATAGCAATAGCACTATTTATGATAGCAAGGGTGTTAT
>CAYTZD010000051.1:7886-11102 GCA_964442345.1 uncultured Hippea sp.
ATGAAGAAGCTATCATCTCTCTTTAGGATTGTATTTTTTATAAGCTTTGGTCTGCTTGGTATATCTTTTTGTATGCATGTTTTGGGCTATAAGGCTAATTTTCTTGCAGAGATTGGGATAATTATCCTTTTACTTTCGCCTGTTCTAACAGCCTTATTTGCGGCATACTCGTTTGCGCAAAAAGGAAACACAAAAGCCGTTATTTTATCCTTCTTGCTTATAGTTGTACTTATTTTAAATGCTCTGATTAATTAAAAAAAGGGAGCTAAAGCCCCCTCCATTATTGATTATATTTCAAATGATTCGCCAGGTTTTACAATAACGACTTCAGCTTTATCTCCGACAAGCTCTTTGAATTTGTTAGGATCCTGTTCAATCAATGGCCATGCAAGGTAATGCATTGGCATAACCTTCTTTGGTTTTAAGAACTCAACGGCTTTTGCTGCGTCTTCAGGCCCCATCGTGAAGTTATCGCCAATAGGCAATAGTGCAAGGTCAAGTCCAAGTTCACCTATCAGCTGCATATCAAGGAATAGTCCTGTATCGCCTGCATGGTAAATCTTTTTACCGTCTAATTCGATAACTACACCGCAAGGATTACCCGTGTAAACTATTCCTTCTTCGTCGTTTATTACTGCGCTTCCATGATGTGCTATTGTTAGTTTTACCCAGAAATCGTCGCTGAATCTGTGTGCTCCACCTATGTGCATTGGATGTGCATTTTCAACACCTTTCTTCTGGCAATATGTTACAAGCTCAAAAGGTGCTATAAATGTTGCTTTTGTTCTTTTTGCTATTTCTATTGTGTCTCCTAAGTGATCCCAATGTCCGTGAGTTGCTATGATGTAATTTACATCGATGTCTTCTGGTTTTAAATCCTTTACATCTGGATTGCCATTGATGAATGGATCGATTATTACTTTTGTTTTTGCTCCTTCAATTAGGACTGCAGATTGTCCAATCCATGTAATTTTTGGCATAGCTCACCTCCCTTAGGTTAATTTTTCTAACCCTTATAATATCCCATTTAAGTTAAATATCAAGTCTATATTAAAGAGTTTACTTCTTTATAAATCTACTGCCCGGTTTCTCAAGTGGAATACCCTTTTTACACAATGGGCAGTTATCTGGTTCGTAATTTTCAATCTTTAGTTTAATTAAAGGGAAATAGTCTATGCCTTTTGGGTCAAAGTTGCCGCCTCTGTCAACTAATGCACCTATGCCGACGATGTTATCTGTGTATTGCCTTACAACATCCAGCGTTTCATTTACGCTTTTGCCTGTAGTTACGACATCTTCAACGACTAAGACCCGTTCGTTTTTGTCTATTGTAAATCCGCGTCTTAAGGTGAGCTTGCCGTCAACACGCTCTGCAAATATGCTTCTTACATTGTTGCCAAGCGCCCTTGCAACATCGTAAGAGACCAAAATACCGCCCATTGCTGGTGCTATAACGACATCGATCTCTTTATCTTTGAAATACTCTGCAATCGATGAGCATAAAAGCCACGCATCGTGTGGATACTGCAAAACCAAAGCACTCTGCAAGTAAAATTCACTGTGCAGACCACTTGATAATAAGAAGTGTCCCTGAAGATATGCGTTTCTCTTTTTGTAAAGATTTAATGCTTCATCCTGCGTTAACATCTTCTATCTCCTTTCTAATCTTCTCAAATGCTTCTTTTGGATTTTCTGATTTATAGATAGGCCTTCCGATGACCATATAGCTGCTTCCTAACTCTATTGCGTCCTTTGGTGTTGTTACTCTTTTCTGGTCGCCCTTGCTTGCCCAAGCTGGTCTTATACCCGGTGTTACGATTGTGAAGTAATCGCCAAAATTGTCTCTTAACATTTTTGTCTCTTTTGCTGATGCTACAAGGCCTTTAATGCCTGCTTTTTTTGCATTCTCTGCAAGCTTAAGCACAGTCTCTTGAACTGTCTGATTGATAAACATATACTCTTTTAGATTTTCATCATTAAAGCTTGTTAAAACCGTTACGGCAAGGATTAAAGGACCTGGCTTTGAGTGTTTGTCTTCGAACTCTTTTACTGCATCAGAAGCTGCCTGCATCATCTCAATGCCGCCAAATGCATGGATGGTAAGCATATCAACACCAAGTTCAGCTGCTGCATAGACGCTCTCTTTAACTGTGTTTGGTATGTCGTGATACTTTAAATCCAAAAAAAGCTTTTTATCTCTCTTTTTTATCTCGTCAACCAGTTTTGTCCCGTATGCTGTGAAATTTACTGCACCAAGTTTAAACCATACGGCATCTTCTAAGGAATCAATCAGGTTTAGAATTTCGTTAAACCCTCTTAAATCCAATGCGGTTATTATTCTCTCATTCGCTTTCATCTTTTAATTCTCCTTTGTAAACCTTATCTAATATGGCATTTACCAGCGCCTTCGATGAATCTTTAGAATACTCCTTTGCTATGTTTACATACTCGTTGATTACAACTACGGGATGTGCTTGTTTTAAAAATAGAAGTTCGTATATGCCAACCCTGAGAATTGCCTTATCAATTAAAGACATTATATCATCACCGGCTTTTGCATATTTTTTTATCAAAGAATCGATATAAAGCAAATTCTTTAATGTGCCTTTTATTAGCTTTTTTGTGAGTTCTTTCTCGTTTTCTTTTTTTGGATGGCCAACAAATTCTATGAATGAATCAATATCGTCTTTGTTGTCAAACTCTGTTGAGTATAGGTAATGGACTGCCGTTGCTCTTGCTTTTCTTAGGGACATATCTATATGCTTCTGTATAGGTTAATCATCTCAAGCAAAGAGACCATAGCGTCAAATCCTTTGTTGCCCATCTTTGTGCCTGCTCTCTCTATTGCCTGTTCAATTGTATCGGTTGTTAAGACGCCAAAGGATACAGGCATCTTGCTTTTTAGTGCAATCTGGGCAATGCCTTTTGCCGTCTCATTTGCCACAAAGTCGAAGTGTGGTGTTGACCCTCTTATTACTGCACCAAGACACAAAATCCCATCAAAGTCTTTCTCGGCAAGTTTAGATAAAAGCATTGGTATCTCAAATGCGCCGGGCACCATGTAAACGCTTAAATTGCTTTTGTCTCCGTTATGTCTAACGAATGCATCGACAGCACCATCAAGCAGTTTTTGTGTTATAAAGCTGTTAAACCTGCTTACAATTACAGCAATCCTTAAACCTTTAGCATCAAGCTTTCCTTCAATAATATTCATAG
>CAYTZD010000052.1:0-10931 GCA_964442345.1 uncultured Hippea sp.
TTGTCTTTTTATTGACATACACATCCTTTTTATTATAATCTCCATTCAGAAGTGCCGAAGTGGCGGAATTGGCAGACGCGCTAGATTCAGGGTCTAGTGGGCTTTACGCCCGTAGGGGTTCGACTCCCCTCTTCGGCACCATTTTTTCGTATGGAAAGGAGCCTGCCAAATGAATGCCAATGAGACATTCCTTTTTACATCAGAATCAGTAACAGAAGGCCATCCAGATAAGGTGGCTGACCAGATCTCAGATGCAATTTTGGATGCCATTATAGCAGAAGATAAGAATTGCCGTGTAGCATGCGAGACTATGCTAACAACAGGTATTGTTTTTGTTGCTGGTGAAATCTCAACAACAACCTATGCCGAAATCCCAGAGATTGTAAGAGAGACAATCAAGGGAATAGGTTATACTAATGCTGATTATGGTCTTGATTATAAATCCTGCGCCGTTGTTACTTCTATTGACAGACAATCACCCGATATTGCAATGGGTGTTAACAAGGGAGAAAAGCTTGGCGCAGGCGATCAAGGTATGATGTTTGGTTATGCAACAGACGAGACTGAAGAGTATTTGCCATTAACAATTGTTTTAGCTCATAAATTGTCAAAGAGGCTTGCAGATGTTAGAAAACAGGGATTACTGCCTTATCTAAGACCTGACGGTAAAACCCAAGTTACTGTCAGATACAAAGGATTTAATCCAGATAAGGTTACCGCTGTCGTTGTTTCAGCGCAACACGACCCAAACATAGAACTCGAACAACTCAGAAAGGATATAGTTCAGTATGTTATACGATATGTGATTCCACAAGAGTTATGGGATCCAGACATTAAGCTTTACATAAACCCAACAGGCAGATTTGTTCTTGGCGGACCGCATGCAGATACCGGCTTAACAGGGAGAAAGATTATTGTTGACACATATGGTGGTGTGGCAGCTCATGGTGGCGGTGCTTTTTCTGGAAAAGACCCAACAAAGGTTGATAGATCTGGTGCTTATATGGCTCGCTATATTGCAAAGAACATTGTTGCAGCAGGTATAGCAAGAAGGTGCGAAGTTCAGCTTGCATACGCTATCGGTGTTGAAGAGCCAGTCAGTATTATGCTTCACACATACGGCACAGGCAAACTACCAAAGGAAGAGATTAAAAAGATAATCGTTGATACATTTGATATGACGCCAAAAGGCATAATAGAAACACTTGATCTTCTAAGACCGATCTATAAGAAAACAGCAGCTTATGGCCATTTTGGAAGGAATGATAAAGATTTCACATGGGAAAAAACAGATAAAGCAGAAGAGTTAAGAAAAAAAGCGGGGTTATAAAAATGGATTACGATGTAAAGGATTTGTCTTTAGCTGATTTAGGTAAAGATAGGATAGAATGGGCTTTTCAAACAATGGATGTTTTAAAGTCCATTCAGGATGATTTTGAGAAAAACAAGCCATTAGAAGGCAAAACCATAGGCGCCTGCCTTCATGTTACAACAGAGACGGCAAACTTAATGATAACACTAAAAAAAGGCGGTGCTGATGTCTATCTATGTGCATCAAATCCACTTTCGACGCAGGATGATGTTGCAGCAGCACTTGTTAAGCATTACCAGATACCAGTTTTTGCCATTAAAGGCGAAGATAGGGATACATATTACAAACATCTAAACGCTGTTTTAGATAAAAATCCAAATATTACAATGGATGATGGTGCAGACCTTGTATCGCTTCTTCATTCAGACAGAAAAGAACAGGCAAAGAATATAATAGGTTCAACAGAAGAGACAACAACAGGTGTTATAAGACTAAAGAGCATGGAAAAAAACGGCGTTTTGGCATTTCCGGTTATTGCAGTAAACGATGCCAACACAAAGCACATGTTTGACAATAGATACGGAACAGGCCAATCAACGATTGACGGCATAATCAGAGCAACAAATAGACTAATTGCAGGCAGCGTGTTTGTTGTTTGCGGATATGGCTGGTGTGGTAAAGGCCTTGCAGCAAGAGCCAAAGGCATGGGCGCAAATGTTATTGTTACAGAAGTTGACCCATTAAGAGCGCTTGAAGCTGTTATGGATGGATTCAGGGTTATGCCTATAGCTGAGGCTTCAAAAATTGGCGATTTCTTCTGCACAGTTACAGGCGATATGCATGTTATAAGAAAAGAGCACTTCGAATTGATGAAGGACGGTGCAATTGTTGCTAATGCTGGACATTTTGACATAGAGATAGATGTTAAAGGTCTAAAGGAGATAGCCGTATCAGAAAGGGATATAAGGCCATTTGTAAGGGAATATAAACTCAAAAGTGGAAAAAGGATCTATCTGCTTGCAGAAGGCAGACTTGTAAATCTCTCTGCTGCCGAAGGTCATCCATCTTCTGTTATGGATATGAGCTTTGCTAATCAAGCTTTGGCTGCCAAGTATCTTGTCGAGCATGGATCTGAACTTGAAAAGAAGGTTTATAAAGTGCCAGACGAACTTGACAATATGATAGCTTCGCTGAAGCTTAAATCTATGGGTATTGAGCACGATGAATTAACAGAAGAACAGAAAAAATATCTGTCAAGCTGGACAATAGGAACATAATTTAAAGTTTTTAAAGGAGATAAGATATGAAAGACAAAGTAATAGAAGAGCTAAAAAAGGTTTTTTACCCTGGAAAAACTCATAGCGTTGTAAAAGAAGGCATAATTGACGATGTAGAAGTTAACAATGGAAAAGTTGTTGTTAAAATAAAAACAAAAGAAAAAAACCAAGCTGTAATTGATATGCTTAAGAAGAGTATTCCAATTGCCTTAAAAAGGATAGATGGCGTTGAAGATGTTGAGCTTCAGATAGAGAAAATTGTCGAAGAGAAAGATAAGGTTGCAAATATTAGATGGGTTATAGCAACAACTTCTGGCAAGGGTGGCGTTGGAAAAAGCACAGTAAGTGTCAATACGGCATTGGCATTGGCTAAATTTGGATATAAAGTTGGACTACTTGATGCTGATATTTATGGTCCTAACATACCAACAATGATGGGTATTGAAGGCGTTCCTGTAATGCTTGACCCAAATCATAAAGATAAGATTTTACCGACAGAGAAATACGGAATAAAGGTTCTATCCATAGGAAACCTTGTACCAAAGGATGCGGCTATAATCTGGAGAGGCTCATTAATCCATCAAGCGATAAAGCAGTTTTTGGAAGATGTAAGCTGGGGAGATCTTGACTTTTTAATGGTCGATTTACCACCAGGCACAGGCGATGCTCAGCTTACTTTAGCTCAGGAAGCAAAAGTAGCAGGTGGAATAATAGTAATAACACCACAGAATGTTGCCATGAGTGATGCCGCAAAGGCTTATGATTTCTTTGAGAAGTTAAAGATACCTACATTAGGCGTAATTGAGAATATGAGCTATTTTGTATGTCCGCATTGTGGTGCAAGAACGGATATTTTTGATCATGGTGGTGCAAGGAAATTCGCAGAAGAGAAGGGTTTAACATTCTTAGGTGAGATACCTATAGATGTTGAAGTTAGAGAAGGTGGAGATAAGGGTAAACCAATCGTTATTGCAAACCCAACTTCACCTGTAGCTCAAGCGTTTGAAGATGTGGCAAGGAGTATTGTAGAAAAAGTTAAAGCCCTAAGTTAAGGGAGGCTTTATGGGTATTTTTGATTTATTCAGGAAATCGCCTTTTATAGCAATAGGCGAGATGATGAGAGAAGTTATGGAGTGCACAAACAGAGTGCCTTCGCTTTACGATGCTTTCATTAACGGAGACCACCAGAAGGTTCAGCAGATAGCAAAGGAGATTTCTGATCACGAATACAAAACCGATGAGATAAAAAACAGTATAAGACAGAGCTTGCCCAACAGTATATTTATGCCCGTTGCAAGAGGGGATCTTCTTCAAATCATAACTTCAATGGATGCAATAGCAGATAAAACAGAAGATTTGGGCGTTTTGATGACCTTTAAGAAAATTGCTGTTCCAGAAGAGCTAAAAAACAGAATTGATGAATTCGTAAAGGCTGTGCTTAAAGTTATTGAACTTTCAAAAAATGTGATTGATGAACTTGAAACATTAAGGGAAGCAAGTTTTACAGGTCCCGAAGCAAAGCATATAGTTGAACTGCTCGATAAAATCAACGAAAGTGAGCATGAATCTGATGTTTTTCAGTATGACCTAACAAAGATCGTTTTAAACACCGAAGGTCTTGATTGTGCATCGTTAATACTCTGGATGAAGATAATTGAGACTACGGGCGATATAGCCAACGCAGCTGAAAAAATGGCAAATAGGATTAGGTTAATTATTTCACAATGAGTCCGTTAATTATTATTCTTCTGGCTGCAGCGTTTGGCTTCTACATGGCCTGGAACATAGGAGCCAACGATGTAGCCAATGCAATGGGAACAAGCGTTGGTGCCCGTAGTGTAAGTTTTCGTCAAGCCATAATAATCGCTGCTATATTTGAATTTTTAGGAGCTATACTTGTTGGCAACCATGTAAGTCTTACTGTTGCCAAAGGCATAGTCAATCCGTTTGCTTATGCTGACCATGCCATAGTATTTGCATACGGTATGCTTGCAACGCTACTTGCTGCAGCGCTATGGGTTAATCTTGCAACAAAGCTTGGCATGCCGGTTTCAACGACACATTCCATAGTCGGCGGCGTTATGGGATTTGGTATTGTTACGCACGGTCTATCTTCAATTGAATGGGGCAAAGTCGCAACAATCGTGGCAAGCTGGGTTGTATCTCCAATATCGGGCGGTATAATCTCATTTCTCATATTTATGTTTATCTCAAAAAAGATTTTAGCCGACGAAAAGCCTGTTGTTGCAGCAAAAAGGTATGCTCCTTTTCTGGCTTTTATGGTTTCTATGGTTTTGGTCTTCTCAATGCTTTATAAAGGTCTAAAAAACCTACATCTAAACTTTACATTTACAAATGCCTTACTTATTGCTGTAGGTGTTAGTATTGTTTTCTATGGCGTTATTTATAAGATTGTTAGCAATATACCTGTTGATACCACCCTACCCTATAAACGCAGATACCCACAGGTTGAGCGTGTTTTTGCCATTCTGCAGGTTATTACGGCATCCTATATGGCTTTTTCTCACGGCGCAAACGATGTGGCAAATGCCGTTGGTCCTTTGATGGGTGCTGTTTATGCTGCTGCTTTGACTTCTCATAAACATGTTGAGATGTCTATGTGGGTTTTGAGCATTGGTGCCGTTGGTATAGTTGCTGGTCTATCTATGTATGGATACAAGGTTATTCTGGTTGTTGGGCGTAAAATCACCGATATGACACCATCAAGGGGCTTTGCCGCAGAATTTGGTGCTGCAACAACCGTTTTGGTTTGCTCTAAAATGGGTTTGCCTATCTCCACGACGCATACGCTTGTTGGTGCCGTTATAGGTGTTGGCCTTGCTCGTGGTATAGGTGCGCTAAATCTGAAAGTTGTAAAGGATATAATTGTATCCTGGCTTCTTACTTTACCCATTGCCGCTGCGTTATCTGCTGCAATATTTATGGCTTTAAAGGGCCTATTTTTGGGTTAAAATGAGATACGCATCGGTTGATATAGGCACAAATACGATTCGATTACTTGTAGCCGAAAAAAAGGATAACTGCAGGTTTGATTTTCTCTATCAAAAAAGCAGGATAGCAAGGCTGGGTGAATCGTTTCTACCTGACAAAATCCTAAAACCACAGGCAGTCGCAAGGGCTTTGGAGATACTCAAAGATTACAAGAAAACAATAGATGAATTTAGCTGCAGGAATACTTTTGTCGTTGCAACAAGTGCTGTTAGGGAAGCAAAAAATAAAGAAGAATTCATAAATAAAACAAAGGAACAAGTCGGATTGAATGTAAAAGTTATAGATGGAGAAGAAGAAGCAAGACTTACCCATCTTGGTATCGTTTTCTTTTTAAGGGATATCGTAAAGGGCAAAAAATGGGTTGCATTTGATATTGGTGGTGGAAGCACAGAATTTATGTTTTCTTTTTTTGATAAGCTAAAGTGTTCTTTTAGCGTGCCTTTGGGTGTGGTTAAACTGCTTGAAGGTTTTATTAAAAACGACCCACCAACTATGGATGAACTTAAAAAGGCTATAGACTATTTCATATCCGAACTTGAAAAATTCAAACCCGACAGAGATGTTGAACTTGTTGTGGCAAATGCTGGAACTGTAACGACCCTTGCCGCAATAGATATGAATCTTAAAGAGTATTCGTATAAAAAAACCGAAGGGTATCGCTTGAATAAATCGAAAATTTACGATATCTTAACATATATGATAAAAATTAATTCAAAAGAGAGACTGAAGCATTTTCCTATACTGGAAAAAGGCAGGGAAGATGTTATAGTTGTGGGGGCTTATCTTGTTTACAGACTACTTGAGTTTTTCTCAAAGGATTATCTCATTACAACAAACGGCAGCTTAAGGGAAGGCATTTTACTTAAGGAATTGTGCAGTGGATAACTCAAGAAAAGAAGTCTATGAGAAATTAAAAGAGAATGCTAATATTTTGCGAGACATTCTAAATGCCGATGAATTCAATCTTGCAGAAGCCGACAGACTTTTTAGGGAAAGGAATACGCTTTTCTATCAGCTTAAGGATGTGCTTGTCTTGGAAAATGTTGATGACGAAGAAGCTAAAGAGATAGAGAATATGATAAAGGACAACAATGAACTGCTTGAGATGATAACCAATAAAAAAGAAGAGATGGAAAAGAAATTTAGAAAAAAGAGATCGGATGTATCGAAGATCTCAACCTACCTGAAAGGTTAAAAGAAGGAGGTTGCTATGGATCTAAGAAGGGATAACTGCATGCTTGTTGTCATTGATATGCAGGAAAAACTGTGCAAAGTTATGAAAAATCTTGAAAGAACAACAAAAAACATAAGACTGCTTATAGAAGCCGCAAACGAATTTAATATCCCTATGATTTATACCGAACAATATCCCAAAGGGCTTGGCGAGACAATAGAACCTTTAAAGTCCTTACTTGAGAAGTACAATGCAAAACGCTTCGATAAGATGTCCTTTTCTGCATTGAAAATTGATGAAATAAAGCAGGAGATAGAGAATTCTTCCAAAAAGACGATAATCTTAACGGGTATAGAATCTCACATCTGCGTTCTCTCAACGGCTATTGACCTTAAAAATGCAGGATATGATGTCGTTATAGCTAAAGACGGAACAACTTCAAGGGAAGATGAGTTTTACAGCACTGCTATGGACTTCTATAATGGCCAGAATATAGCGGTCATACCTGCAGAGACTATTGTGTTTTACTGGATTGAATTCGCAGGCACAGAATCATTCAAAAAACTACAAAAGATTATTCTTGGCAGAGAATAAACCATAAAGTGTTTGAGAGATTTTTAAAAGATAGACGGTCTATTTTTCTATATTCGTTTTTGCTTTTCTCAATAGGTTCGTTTGGCATCACATTTTTCCCGCCTGATGAGCCAAAATATGTAGATGCAGCCTTGCGTATGATAGAGACAGGCAACTATATTGTGCCGTTTTTTAACTGCCATGTTAGGTTCGATAAGCCAATTCTATATTACTGGGAACTTGTTGTATTCTTTAAGGCTTTCTTTGTTGATAACCTTATAAAGGCTGGAATAGATCCAGCTGGCATTGTTGAGTATGCAGCAAGACTGCCTTCAATAATAGCTGCATCAATGACTGCAGTCTATATACATAAGTTGGCAGAAAAGCTATTTGACGATAAAGTGGCTAAAGTTTCTGTTGTCGGATTTTTATCAACCCTATTTTTCTTCTACCTTTCACGAGCTGTCTATCCCGATATGAGTCTCATTCTATTTGAGCTTATGGGTGTTTACTATTTCATTAAGGATAAATACTGCTTGGGTTGGGTTTTTACAGCGTTGGCTTTTCTTGTTAAAGGGCCCATAGGTGTCGTTAGTGTCGGTTTTACTTACTTTTTGTATCTATGGATAGTCAAGAGAAAAACTGGAATAAGCGAATTCTTCTCTTTAAAAAACGGCATAGGGTTTTTGTTATTTTTACTTATCAGTCTTCCCTGGTATATAGCGGTCTATAAGGCATACGGTATGGAATTTGTAAATAAGTTTTTCATCTATCACAACATAGAAAGGTTTACAGGCAAGGCACATCAACATCCGCATTCATTCTTCTACTTTTTTCCTGTAGCTTTGGCTGCTTTGTATCTATGGCTACCCTATGCGAATAATTTTATAAAAAACATAAACTTTAGTAACAAAAGGATACTGTTTCTTATTGGCTGGTTCTTGTGGATTTTTCTTTTCTTTTCCATCTCAAGAAACAAGCTTGCACACTATATAGCGTTTGGATTTATCCCTACTTCAATCCTGTTTGGAGTATATGCACCATACTTTACAAATAATAAAAATAAGGCATTTGTCGTCTTTGCTGTTGAGTTTTTGGCTGGAATAGTTCTGTCTTTCTATCTGTATAAGATGAAAGTCTATTATGCCATACCAACGCTTCTGTTCGGGCTTTTCTTTGTTGGTTTTATAAACTTTAGAAGAGATGTTATTAAGTTGATTTTTTACAAGACCATAGCCTTATCCTTGGTTGCAGCTATTTTTCTTCTTCAGCTGGAACCATACAGGGCGGTTCCGAAAGTATATAAAGAAGTCATAAAGAGAAAATTGCCACTGCTTGAGTATAAAATTTCCAATCAATCCCTTGTAGCCTATACGAGAATGTGTTTAAAAGAGTATAAAAACCCACAGGCATTACCAAAAGATACAACTTATCTGCTTTACACAAAAGCCAA
The DNA here is from genome assembly GCA_964442345.1 of uncultured Hippea sp. GTDB lineage: Bacteria > Campylobacterota_A > Desulfurellia > Desulfurellales > Hippeaceae > Hippea. The sequence goes on from CAYTZD010000052.1 coordinate 8,802, forward strand.
ACATCTAAAAGACTTAAAATCCTTTAAATTTCAGGTTATCTATTCTAACATGATAGATAAAGGCACAAAAACGGATCTGCTGATTTTCTATGGAGATTGAGAAGGCAAAAGAGAAGATATTAAACTTCATGAAAACAGAGTATAAAGGAGAAGATATACGGTTCTGTTCTTCATTTTTATTTGGAGATTCGAAGTTTATTGAGAAAAACAAGCCGCTTGCTGAATTATTCAACTCACTTGCCATCGTTGAAAGGCCAAATATTATTTATATACGAACGGATACTGAACTTGAAATCAACGGCGTTAACATAAAGGATTTAACAGAAAAATTACATCTTGCAGCCTTTTTCGGTGGCGATATAAAGAGTATAAAACAGAAGAGATGCGATGTTGTTATAAGCGAAAATCTCTCATTTTTTATGAGTGAAAAGCCCAACAATGCAATATTCCTTTACAATAAAGGATTTCATTTAACAAAGCAAATAAGCCATTTTGTCAAAAGGTTGAAATTTAACAGACTAATATTTTTTGGCGATGTTGATTGTCAGGGTGTTGCGATTTTTAACTCTTTTAAGAAGTTTTTTAACAATATTGAATTTTACCCAGACTTTGAAACTGTTAAATTTATCGCTGAACATTACAATCTTCCTTTACCTAAGGATTACTGTAAATCTGAAGATTTTGAATATTTAAAAGAGATTGTGGAATTTTTACAAGAAAAGAAAGTAAGAATAGAACAGGAGTTTTTACAAGTTCTATTTTACAAAAAGAAGCTAAAAAAACCAGAATGGATAAAATAAATTTGTTTTGCATGATAAATTTAGTTGCAAACCTGTTAATTTTGTGCTATAAAATGATTGTTATGGGTGTTTTAGGTGGCCTAAAGGATTTCTCTTCTTATACATTTAGCTTTAACTATTATTACTATTATTGGTTTTTTGGCGGAGGGGGATAGTCTATTTAAACGGAACCGTTGGTTTTTAAGCCGTTTGGGTAGGCTATCCCAAGGATGGTCAACCCAAACGGCTTTTTTTATTGATTAAAATTTTACCGTGGAGGTGTTAAAAATGATAATCGTCATGAAACCTACAGCAAAGGAAGAAGACATCGAAAGGATTAAGGAGAAACTTGAGAAGTTAGATCTTAAAGTTCATATCTCAAAGGGTAGCACTAAAACAGTCATAGGCGTCATAGGAAACATAGACCAGAAATCGGAAAACCTTGATCTAATCGAAGTTTTATCAATCGATAAGGCTGTAGAAAGTGTTCATCGTGTATCCAAACCTTACAAATTGGCATCAAGAGAAAATAGAGACTCAGATACGATTATTGATGTAAAAGGCGTCAAAGTAGGTGGAAATAGATTTACTGTGATTGCTGGTCCGTGTTCGGTTGAAAGTAGAGAACAGGTTATGACAACGGCACTTGGAATAAAAAAGTGCTCGGCTCACATGTTAAGAGGTGGCGCATTCAAACCAAGAACATCGCCTTACAGCTTCCAAGGATTGGGTGAAGAAGGGTTAAAGATATTAAAAGAAGCATCAGAAGAGACAGGCTTGCCAGTTGTAACGGAAGTAATGAATCCACGAGACCTTGATGTTGTCTTAAAATATGCAGATGTTTTACAGATAGGCGCAAGAAATATCCAAAACTTTGCACTACTTAAAGAAGTTGGAAAAACAGATAAACCTGTCCTGCTTAAAAGAGGCATGGCAACAACAATTCAGGAATTCTTAATGAGTGCAGAATACATAATGAGCGAAGGCAATGCTGATGTTATGCTATGCGAAAGAGGTATAAGGACATTTGAAACGGCAACGAGAAACACGCTTGATATATCTGCTGTGCCTGTTTTAAAGAAAGAGACACATTTACCTGTAATCATAGACCCATCACATGCTGCAGGTAAGAGAGACTATGTCCCAGCACTATCAAGGGCAGCAATAGCAGCAGGTGCAGATGGACTATTGATAGAAGTGCATTACAACCCACAGATAGCCGTATCTGATGCCGCTCAACAGTTAACGGTTGAAGAATTTTGCGATTTAATGAAAGAATTAAAGGCCATAGGAAAAGTCGTCGGTAAAATTATAGAAGAGTAAAGGGAAGGTTTTTAGCCTTCCCTGCTTA
>CAYTZD010000053.1:0-10053 GCA_964442345.1 uncultured Hippea sp.
GCTGGCTTTAGCTTCTGTGTTCCGCCGCCTTGACTGATTATCTCTTTTGCCTTTGGTATGTCTGTTATGATGCTGCCCATTAAATATATGTTTCTGTTAAAAATCGAACAGTTCATGGGTGTTGAAGGACCCATTATGGCAATAACTCTTGCTTTTTTAATCATCTCAAGCAGGTTGTCTATGGTTTTATTAATAATTGAAGTTGCTGTTAGGATTGCAACATCTGCATCCTTCAATTCAAAATATTCGGCATAATCAGGCAAGCTTTCTTCCCTTAAAGTTCTATCACATACGACAAATTGACCTGCCCTGCTCTTTATTGGCTCTATCAGTGGTGAGAAATAGCCGACCATTACAACCTTATCCTTATTTGTGATAGTTGAGACAATATCTATCTTTTCATCCTTTATCTCTTTGGAGTTTATTATCGCATTTGCTACTGCTAAAGCAAGTGCGGAGTCAAGCAGATTGTATGAGAATATCTTATCAAGTAAAAAGTTAGCCTTTTTTCCTATAAGTTCTCCTGCTTCTTGTAAAACGGTGCAGTTTCTTGGATTAAGCTGAGAATAAAAGCTATATGATAATCCAGCAATTGTGTTGTCGAGTTCAACAAGCGTATAACCCAAACCAATCCTTACATCGGTTATTGTGCGTTCTTTTGCTTCATTTATGGTTAAATTAAAAATGGCTTCGTGGATGAACATTGCTACTGCAAAAACTCCAACACCCTGTTTAACTTCTCTTCAATCTCATCCATAGAAAAAACCCTGATGAACCTGTAAAGCTCTTTTGATTCAAGATAGATGCACACCGTTGGCACATTGAATATGCTTAATCTTCCTGCTAACTCTGCTAAATCATCTAAAAATACTTCTGCTGTCTCAACCTGTGTAAATCTCTTTTCCACTTTCTCCTTAACGGGTTTACATGTCGCACAATCGTGTGTCGAAAAGACCACTATAACAGGTTTTTTGCTTGAAATAAAAGAATCAAACTCTTCAGTCTTCTCAATCCTTTTCATAATTACTCACCTTATCATAAATTGCCGTTATTTTCTAAAAATTTTGGCAAAAATGCAAGTTAGAATGTCGGCGGATGATTAACCCAAATAACTTCTGTCTGTTTGTCTGATGGATTTCTCCATCTATGTGGTATATTTGAATTATAGACGGCTGAATCACCTTCTTCTAATCGATATCTTTTGCCGCCTACTTCTATTTCAAGCTGTCCTTTTAAGACAATTACAAGTTCTTCACCATTGTGGGAGTGTGGATTTGGCCCACTTGATGCGCCTGGGTCAAGGTACATGTAAAGCGCTTCTATTGATGTATCTGAGAATTGAGGACGCAGAAGCTCGTATTTTACCTTTGAGCGCCTGTTCTCGAATTTGCCTCTGTTTGCTTTTTTTACCACTATTGAATCAATGGGCGGCTCTTTCTCTTCAAATAAGGATATTATGTTTATATCTAACGCATCAGCTATTCTTTTTAGGCTTGATATTGTTGGAGAGACAAGGTCTCTTTCCACTTGAGATAAAAATCCCAAGGAGCAGCCAGATTTTTTGCTTAAATCTCTCAGGGTCATATTTTTTCTTAATCTGAGTTCTCGAATCTTACTTCCAACCTTCATGGTTTCGAAATATAAAACATTTTATTGTTAAAATCAAGATTAAGTTTCACCGAGATATGCTTTTCTCACTTCTTCATTTTCAAGCAGATCTTTTGCATTGCCTTCAAGCGTAATTTTGCCATTTTCAAGCACATAGCCATAATCGGCAAGCTGAAGCGCCTGTGCTGCATTCTGCTCGACAATCAAGATTGTTTTGCCCTGTCTGTTTAGCTCTTTTAAAATATCGAACACTTCCGATACAACCAGTGGTGCAAGGCCAAGGCTTGGCTCATCAAGCATTAAAAGTTCTGGTTCGCTCATCAGGGCTCGTGCTATGGCAAGCATCTGCTGTTCACCGCCTGATAAGGTTCCTGCTTTCTGGTGGGCTCTCTCTTTTAATATTGGGAATAACTCAAACATCTTCTCATATAGTGGTTCGAGTTCCGAATGTTTTTTGTTAAAACCGCCCATTCTTAGGTTTTCAAGTATTGTCAGATTAACAAAAACCCTTCTGCCTTCAGGGACTAATGCTATACCCATTCTTGCTATCTTGTATGCTTGGGTTTTTGATATATCTTTACCCTTAAATAGGATTGTGCCTTTTGGTTTTACAAGCCCTATAATGGATTTTAATGTGCTTGATTTACCTGCACCGTTTGCGCCAATAAGCGTTACGATTTTGCCATCCGGGACTTCGAAGTTTATGCCTTTAACTGCGTGTATGACGCCGTAATAAACATTTAAGTCTTTAACCGTTAGCATGGAAATCTCCCAAATATGCCCTGATAACATCAGGATTTTTCTGTATCTCTTCAGGTTTGCCTTCTGCTATCTTTACGCCGTGATCTAAAACGGCTATTCTTTCGCATAGGTTCATAACAAACTTCATATCGTGTTCTATTAAAAGGATAGTAAGGTTAAATCTATCTTTTATCTCCTGGATAAAATACATCAGATTAAGTGTTTCTTGTGGATTCATACCAGCTGCAGGTTCGTCCAAAAGCAGCATTTTTGGCCCTGTTGCCAAGGCGCGCGCTATCTCAACCTTTCGCCTTTCACCATAAGGCAGCTCGCTTGCTCTGTAGTCTGCTTTATCTGCAAGCCCAACGCTTTCTAAAAGCATCATCGCTTCTTCTCTCATCTGCTTTTCGTATTTATAAAATCTTGGCGTTCTTAGGATTGCATCAATAAGGTTGTATTTAAGCTTGTGGTGGAATCCTGTTAACACATTCTCTATTACCGATAGATTTGAAAATAGCCTGATGTTCTGAAATGTCCTTGCCATACCCAGCGATACAATTTTATAGGGTTTCATTCCTGTAATATTTGTGCCGTAGAATATTATCTGTCCGCTTGTTGGCGTCAGATTGCCTGTTATCATATTGAAGGCTGTTGTTTTTCCTGCGCCGTTTGGCCCTATTATGCCGAAGATCATATGTTCGTTAACTTCAATAGAAAGCTGATTTACGGCAGTTAATCCGCCGAATTTCATTGTTATCTTATCGCATTTTAGTATTACATCACTCATAGCTAAGCGTTATTTCCCTTTCTCTTTAGTTTGCTGAATAACCAGTTCCAAGAGAACTCTTTTTGTCCCATTATGCCTTCGCGCGCAAATATCATAATGACGATAAGAATAATAGAGAAGATAACCATTCTCATGCCCGGAATACCCGGTATATGAACGCCAAATATATCCATCGGCTGTTCAACGGCCCTTAGAAGCTCGCTTCCCCAGATGACCAAAATGGTGGCAATCACCGTACCTGTCATGCTACCAAGTCCGCCAACAACAATTATGATTAATAGCTGGAAGGTCAAGAAGAATGTAAACATTGTCGGAGATATGGTGGTTATAAGATGCGCAAGCAATCCGCCACCAACACCTTCAAAAAACGCAGCTGTAACAAAGGCAGCCTGTTTTATCCATAGGGTATTTATACCCATAGCTATTGCAGCATCTTCGTCGTCTCTAATTGCTTTCATTGCCCTTCCGAAAGCTGAATCGACTATTCTCATTATTACTATCATACTTAGTACTGCCCATCCTAAGCACCACCAGATATTTGTATAACTTGCTATTCCTTTTAAACCTAAAGCACCGTTTGTTATTGTTATGGTATTGTTTGAGATAACCCTAATTGTTAAACCAAAACCGAGAGTTACGATTGCAAGATAGTCCCCTCTAACCCTGAAAACGGGAAAACCAAGCAAAAAACCAACAATAGCTGTTATTATGCCTGCAATTATCAATGACGGTAAAAACGACATGTGGATATGTGCAAGCCAGGGAACCATTGGTTCAATGATAAACATTGCTTCCTTTTGTGCTGGTGTAAGTGTTAAAATTGCTGCAACATAAGCACCTATAGCGACAAAACCGTTTGGCTCCAATGAAAACTGGCCAGTTACACCGTTGATTAGGTTATAGCTTGCAGCAAGCATAAGAAATATGGCAGTGTTTTCCCATATTCTCATGGCATAAGGTGTAAAGTGATGAGAGCCATACCATGCAAATAGAAAAATAAGAAGAATGGATATGGTTGTCAGTATGTTGTTTCTGTCTAATTTCATTTTTTAGAAGCGCCCCCTTTCAAGGTCTTCACCCATTATGCCTGTAGGCTTAAACAGAAGAACAAATATCAGAAAGAGAAAGGCAAAGGCGTCTTTATATCCTGCAAGTGAAGGAAAAAACGCAACAACCAAGATCTCAGTTATACCTATTATAAAGCCACCAATTGCAGCACCGGCTACAGAACCTATACCACCTAAAACGGCGGCTGCAAACGCTTTCAATCCGGGCATAATGCCAATCAATGGATTTATAGCCGGATATCTCATAGCCCAGAATATTCCACTTAAAGCTGCCAAAAAAGAGCCTATCGCAAATACCAATGATATTATCAGGTCAACATTTACACCCATTATCCTGACTGTTTCCATATCCAAGGATAATGCTCTCATTGCCATACCGTACTTGGTTTTATGCAAAATCAAAAGGAGTATGCCAAGAAATATCATGGAAACTATAGGTGTAATAATGGCAATGTTGGGAAATATGACACCGTGTATGTTTATGGCTCCTGAGAATAGTTGTGGCACGGGAAAGGCTTTTGGGACTCCACCAAATATAACCAGAAATAGGTTTTCAAAGAAGAAGGATACACCTATTGCCGTGATTAAAGCTGAGATTCTGCTTGCGTTTCTTAATGGTTTGTATGCTATTTTATCTACCAAGACTCCCACGATTGCGGTTGCTACCATAGATAGCAGGAATGCAGCCCACCATGGCATAAACATCATAGATACACCAACAAAGGCGAAATACATTCCTACCATCATAATATCGCCATGCGCAAAATTGATAAGCCTTATAACACCATAAACCATTGTATAGCCTATGGCTATAAGTCCATACAGGCTTCCCAGTGATATTCCATTAACCAGCTGCTGAAAGATAATGGTTAAGTTCATTTTTTCACCACTCGTTATTTGGGTTAAAAATATAAAGGCAGGCCAAAAGCCTGCCTAATTTTTTATGGGTTAACTGTTGTAACATATACAAATTTGCCGTTTTCAACTTTTCTTATAACAGCGCTTTTTATAGCATTGCCTGTTTCTGGGTCTATGTTGATGATACCTGTTACGCCTTCAAAGCCTTTTGTGTGTCTTATCTGATAGTTGATTTTGTCAGGTGTTGCATTGCATCCACCAGCGTTGTCGATAGCATTTACAAGCACAAAATAGGCATCTGCACCCAAAGCTGCCATAGCGTCTGGATCTTCGTGGTATTTTTCCCTGTATAGTTTTAGGTATTTCTTGGAGAATTCTGTTGAAGCTGCTTTTGGATCGTAATGTGTTGAGAATGTAACGCCTTCAACTGCTTTACCACCGATCTTTATTAAGGTTTCGTTTTCAGCACCATCGCCTGCAAGGATTGGCTGTTTAAGGCCATACTGTCTTGCCTGTCTTGCAAATAGGGAGATCTCCTGATAATAAGACGGCATATAGATAACATCTGGATTCTTTGCCTTAATGTCTGCTATCTGTGCGGAGTAATCCTGATCTGTTGACTGGAAGAATTCAACCTTTAAGATTTTGCCACCCAACTTTTTGAATGCTTCAATGAATGAATGTGCAAGACCAACAGAATAATCTTGATCTTTCTCAAGCATCACAATAGCAGTTCTTGCATGAAGGTTGTTGTATGCATATTTTGCACCAACACTTCCTTGGAATGGGTCGATAAAGCAGACCCTTGAGACATATTTTCTGCCTTTTGTTACAAGTGGATTTGTTGCAGAAGATGTTAGCATAGGAATCTTGTTCTTCTCAGCAATAGGAGCACCTGCTAATGTATTACTGCTTGCGATTGCGCCAATGATGGCTTTTACATGTTCTTGTGTAATTAGTTTACTTACAGCGTTTGCTGTCTCAACCTTGTCTCCTTTGTTGTCAAGGAGAATGGGATGGATCTTGCAGCCATCCTTTGTTGCTGGTTTAAGAGATTGAGCAAGTTTTAAACCCTTCCATGCGTTTTGACCAAAGCCAGCAATCAGACCAGTCATCGGCCATACAACACCAATCTTAATCTCTTTGGCAAAGCTTGCACTTGTCAAGAATGACATAGCAACCAGTACCGCTACGAGCGAACTTAACAATCGCTTCATAGCTCACCTCCTTAAAGTTTGTTGCTAAGGTTATAATTTAAGTAAGAATTCTTGTCAAGACAATAATTTTTTGTTTCCAGTTTGATATATAGAAAAGATTGAAAATTGTTTCAAATATTGAAACTATAAATGTTAGAAAAATGCTTTCTGTATAAGCTTATCGCAAACTGTTTGATAAATCAAAAAGTTTCAGGTGAAACCTGCATATCAATGTTTCTAAACTGGTTAATTTGGATTGTTATTGTTTAACAATAAGACGATTGACAACGATGCTATTATTAGATAAAATGTTATTAAAGTTATATAAGTGAAATAAGGGGGGAGTGATGAGAATCAACAAAATCATGTGTGCAAACAGGGGGGAGATAGCCATCAGGGTTTTCAGGGCTGCAACGGAGCTTGGCAAGAAGACAGTTGCCATCTATTCGGAAGAAGATAAGTATTCCTTGCACAGATACAAAGCGGACGAAGCTTATCTCATAGGCAGAAATAAAGGCCCTGTTGAAGCCTATTTGGGTATTGATGAGATTATTGACCTGGCGTTAAGAAAAAATGTTGACGCTATTCATCCGGGCTATGGTTTTTTATCTGAATCTGCCGAGTTTGCAAAAAAGTGTTTAGATGCAGGCATAAAGTTTATAGGACCAAAACCCGAAGTTATAAAGCTATTTGGCGACAAGCTGCTTTCCAAAAAACTTGCAAAATCCTGCGGTGTGCCTGTTATTGAAGGTTCAGATGAGAATGTAAAGACAGCCGATGATGTTAAAAGGGTGGCATCGCAGATTGGCTATCCGATAATGATGAAAGCCACAGCGGGTGGCGGCGGTCGTGGAATCAGGATAGCAAACAACGATAAAGAAGTTGACGAAAACTTTGATATCTTAAAAAGGGAAGCACTTAAATCCTTTGGAAGGGATGATGTTATAGTTGAGAAGTATCTGCCCAGCCCAAAGCATATAGAAGTTCAAATTCTTGCTGATTTGCATGGCAATATCGTTCATCTATATGAGAGAAACTGCTCTATCCAGAGAAGGCATCAGAAGATGATAGAGATTGCACCAAGTCCATCCTTGCCGTTAAGGGTTCTTGAAGCTTTATACGATGCTGCTTTGAAGATAGCAAAGGAAGCAGATATTACATCGGCTGCAACGATTGAGTTTTTGGTAAGCAACGGTGATTTTTATTTTCTTGAAGTAAATCCAAGGATTCAGGTTGAACACACAATAACAGAACTTATCACAGGCGTTGACCTTGTTCAAAGCCAAATATTGATAGCAGAAGGCAAAAAGCTGTCGGATAAAGAGATTGGCATATATTCGCAAAGCTCTATCAGAAAAGAAGGATACGCAATACAATGCAGGATAACGACAGAAGACCCAGAGAATAACTTTATGCCAGATACGGGCGAGATTCAGGTTTATAGAAGTCCTGCAGGTTTTGGTGTAAGGCTTGATGCTGGTAACGCCTATGCAGGAGCGAAGATTTCACCACATTACGATTCTCTTCTTGTTAAGATTTCAACATGGGCTTTAAGCTATGAGCAGGCAGCTAAAAAAATGGAAAGGGTTTTAAAGGAGTTTAGAATAAGAGGCGTTAAAACAAATATCCAGTTCCTTGAAAATGTTATAACACATCCAAAATTCTTAAATGGCAGCTTTGATGTAAACTTTGTCGATAACACGCCTGAACTTTATAGATTTCCAAAAAGAAGGGATAGGGCAACAAAGGTTTTGAGATTTCTTGCAAATAACATTGTAAACAACCCGTCAAATGCTACCATAGATGATAAAACCGTTTTGCCGACAATACCTATCTATACGGCTCCGTTTGGTGAGAAACCGCCAAAAGGTTGGAAGGATATTTTAAACGAAGAAGGTGTCAAAGGTGTTATCTCCAAGATAAAAAGCTCTAAAAGGCTTCTTGTAACTGATACAACATTCAGAGATGCGCATCAATCCTTGCTTGCAACAAGGGTAAGGACAAAGGATCTGCTTAATATTGCAGACCTGTATGCATATCATTTAAACGGATTATTCTCCCTTGAGATGTGGGGTGGTGCAACCTTTGATGTTGCTTATAGATTCTTGAAGGAATCTCCCTGGGATAGGCTGCATAGGTTGAGAGAGAAGATACCAAATATTCTATTTCAGATGCTTTTTAGGGCATCTAATGCCGTTGGATATACCAACTATCCGGATAATGTTGTTAAAGAATTCGTAAGGTTATCTGCTGAAGCCGGTATAGATCTATTCAGAATTTTTGACTGTTTCAACTGGGTTGAACAGCTAAAACCGGCAATGGAAGAAGTTAAAAAGCAGGGCAAAATCTGTGAAGCTGCGATAAGCTATACGGGCGATATTTTGGATAAGACAAAAACCAAGTACACACTTGATTATTATGTAAAGCTTGCAAAGGAACTAAAGGATGCAGGTGCTGATATAATAGCAATTAAGGATATGGCAGGTCTTGTAAAGCCTTACGCTGCCAAGGTGCTTGTTAAGGCAATTAAAGATGAAACAGGATTGCCTATTCATTTTCATACACACGATACAAGTGGCAACGGAGAAGCAGCTGTCTTGATGGCTGCAGAAGCTGGTGCTGATATTGTTGACCTTGCAATGAGTTCTATGGCTTCTCTAACCAGCCAACCGAGTTTAAATTCTATCCTTGCAGCGTTAAGGTTTACAGAAAAGAAGCCAGATGTTGACGAAGATAAGGCCCAAGAAGCAGCAAACTATTTTGAGAAGGTTAGAAAGTATTACTTCCCATTTGAAAGCGGCCTTAAAGCACCGACAGCCGAAGTGTATGAGCACGAAATACCCGGCGGACAGTACTCCAATTTAATCGTTCAGGTTGAAAGTTTGGGTTTAATCGATAGATGGGAAGAGATAAAAAAGATGTATAAAAAGGTCAACGATATGCTGGGTGATCTGATAAAGGTTACGCCGTCTTCTAAGGTTGTTGGAGATTTGGCACTGTTTATGGTTCAAAACAACCTTGAGCCAGAAGATCTGTATAAAAAAGGTGATAATCTTTCGTTTCCTGATTCTGTTGTAAGTTTCTTTAAAGGTATGCTGGGTCAACCTTACGGCGGATTCCCAGAAAGGCTTGCAAAGATAGTCTTAAAAGGCGAAAAACCAATAAAGGAAAGGCCGGGCAAGTTGCTTGGTGATTATGATTTTGATAAGGCAAGAAAAGAGCTAAAGAATAAGTTTAAACGGGATTTTACAGATGAAGAAGTTATCTCTTATGCTTTATATCCGAATGTGTTTGTTGATTATGTGAAGTTTGTCAACGAATACGGCGATGCGTCAATTTTTGATACTAAATCATTTTTCTATCCATTGAAGAAGCAAGAAGAGATAGAAGTGGAGATAGAAGAAGGAAAGACGCTGTTTGTCAAGTATATCAATATGAGCGAACCTGATAAGAAAGGTGTAAGAAAGGTATTCTTTGAGTTAAACGGACAGGCAAGAAGCGTAAATATCAAGGATAACAAGATTGCCGCAACTGTAAAATCAAACATAAAGGGTAATATGGATGATCCGAAGGATATATGCGCTATGATGCCGGGCAAAATAGTAAAGATAAACTTCAAAGAAGGCGATAAAGTTAAAAAAGACGATGTTGTTGTTGTTACAGAAGCAATGAAGATGGAGACAAAGATTAAAGCATCAACAGACGGCATCGTTGAGAAAGTCTATTTAAAAGAAGGTGATTCTATCGAAGCAGGTGATTTGATAGTTAAGCTGAAATAAAGTCATGGCTATAGCCG
>CAYTZD010000054.1:0-10008 GCA_964442345.1 uncultured Hippea sp.
CTGTTTGAACAGCTTAAAATAGAAGATGAAGCCTTTGAGAAGTATAAAACGGCGATAGAATTCGTAAAAAAAGAAGAGTTCGATAAAGCGTTTGAATTATTGAAGGATCTTTATGATAAACACGGCGCATTTGGAGATATACCATTTCTGCTTGGCAGTATCTATATAGACAAAAAGGAATTTGATAAAGCTGAGAAATACCTAAAAGAAGCCGTTGAACTTATACCGTATCAGCCGCTTGTTTATCTTGCATTGGGTAAGCTTTATATAGAAAAGGAAGAATACTTTTTAGCAAAAGAGAATCTTGAAAAGGCAATTGCCATGAATCCTGACCTAAAGCCAGGCGTTTTGGATACGCTTGGTAATCTCTATTATGAATTTGGAGAGTATGAGAAGGCTTTTAGGGCGTTTGAGGAGTTTTTGCAGTATTCAGACGACAAGATAAAGACATTAACAAAAATTGCAGTCTGCTATAAAGAGATGGGTATGATTGAAGAATACAATAAACTTATGAGTAAGATAAGAGAGATTACAGATGCAAACTGATATAAGGATATGTGCCTATCTTGGGACAATCTATTAAAAATGCTTGACAAGATTTAAGATTTTCAGTATAAAGGCATTTGCTTTTGGAATTTGAGCAAAGGAGTGGAGTGATGAAGACTTTTATGGCAAAGTTTGAGCCTGAAAAGAGAAAGTGGTATCTGATAGACGCAAAGGGTAAGACGCTTGGTAGGATAGCCACTCAGATAGCCAATATCTTAAGAGGCAAAAATAAACCCACATTCACGCCGCATGTGGATACGGGAGACTTTGTTGTGGTTATAAATGCCAAGCATGTTAAGCTTACCGGCAAAAAGTGGGATCAGAAGGTTTATTACAGACACAGTGGATACATGGGCGGCCTTAAAGCCATTACAGCTGCAAAGATGAGAGAAGAGTTCCCAGAAAGGTTAATTATCCATGCAGTTAAGGGCATGCTACCAAAGAATAGGCTTTCTAATAGGTTGATAACAAAACTTAAGGTTTATCCTGAAGATGACCATCCACATGAAGCTCAAAAACCTATAAAGTTAGAAGTTTAGAGGTGCTAAATGGATAGGTATTACGCAACGGGTAAAAGAAAAACGGCTGTTGCCAGGGTTTGGATATGGTCTGGTGATGGTTCTATAACGGTAAACAAGAAGACGATTGATGAGTATTTTGGTGGTTTAGAAGAAGCAAAGCTGAAGATCTATTATCCACTAAATCTTGTTGGTTTAAATGGAAAGGTTAGTATATACGCCACTGTTAAAGGTGGTGGTATAATGGCTCAAGCTGAAGCCTTAAGACACGGTATATCTAAGGCTTTGGTTGAGTATGATCCAAACTTGAGATCCACACTGAAGCCGCTTGGTTTACTTTCAAGGGATGCAAGGGTAAAAGAGAGAAAGAAATACGGAAGGAAAAAGGCAAGGAAATCCTTCCAGTGGTCGAAGAGATAAGGATAAGCTAAACACCCCCGCCCCACGCCTTGTGGGGTTTTTCTTTTTTGTGAATGACCATGATAAGCGCTGGTATAGTAGGAATAACGGGATTTACCGGTCTTGAACTTATAAAGATACTTCTAAATCATAGTGCCGTTTCGATTGAGTATCTATCTTCAAGAAGTAAAACAGAAAATAAGATATCTGATGTTTATCCTGAACTTAACGGCATATTCGAAAAAGAGATAGAGCCAATAGATATAGAGAGAATCTCTCATTTGGATGTTGTGTTTTTGGCACTTCCGCATACCGTTTCGCTTGAGATTGTAAAACAGATAGAAGGTGATGTTAAAATTATAGATTTAAGTGCTGATTTTAGGCTTAAAGATATATCGGTTTATGAGAAGTGGTATAAGGTTGAACATAAAGCTAAAGAATTGGTTAACAGTGCTGTTTATGGCTTACCCGAATTGAATTATGATAAGATAAAAACGGCAAAAATAGTGGCAAATCCCGGATGCTATGCGACAAGTGTTATACTTGCTGTGGCGCCAGTTGCAGAATACGCTTTGGATGTTGTAGCGGATGCAAAATCTGGTGTGAGTGGCGCTGGCAGAGGCCTAAAAGAAGGCTTGCAATTCTGTGAGGTGAACGAGAACTTTAAGGCTTACTCAATTGAAGGACATAGGCACATACCAGAGATAGAACAGGAGCTTTCAAAATTCAATAAAAACATACAGGTTATGTTTATACCGCATCTTCTTCCCATTCAAAGGGGGATTCTATCGACTGTTTACATCAGTGTAGAAAAAGAGATGGATTTTAAGGCAGTGTATAAGGATTTTTATAAGGATGCACCTTTTGTAAGGGTTGTTGATAAACCACCGACGCTTAATAATGTTAAGGGAACAAACTTCTGCGACATATATGTGCACTTTGATGAAAGGGTTAAAAAGCTTGTAGTTATAAGTGTAATTGACAATCTTATAAAGGGTGCATCGGGTCAAGCTGTGCAGAATATGAATATTATGTTTAATCTCAATCAGAAGGAGGGGCTTATCTTAAAGCCATACTATCCATGAAAGTAGAAGAAGTAAAGGGTTCAGTCTGTCTTGTTAATGCTATTAAGGTTTCGGCTGTTGGCGTTGGCCTTACACAAAAGGATGTTGATGTTGGTCTGATATATTCAGAAAAGCCGACAGTTTCTGCTGCTGTTTTTACCAAGAATGCGATAAAGGCAGCACCTGTTTTGTATGATATAAATTTGATGAAAAAGATGCCCGATATAAGAGCGGTGCTTGTTAACAGTGGAAATGCCAATGCGTGCAACTCAAACGGAACAGAAGCCGTTGAGAAGATGGTATCTGAACTTGCCATAAAGTTAAAAATAGAGAAAAATCAAGTTTTTGTTGCATCAACGGGAATAATTGGTGAAGACTTGGATTATAAAAAAATAATAGGCTCGTATGATAAACTGATATTTGGCTTGAGTAAGGATAAATGCGATAGTTTTGCCCGTTCGATTATGACGACAGATACATATACAAAACAGTATGCGTTGAAGTGCAGTTTTTATGGTATGCCGTTTGTTATTGGCGGTGTAGCAAAGGGTGCAGGTATGATACATCCCAATATGGGAACGATGCTTGCATTTATTGCAACGGATATAAATATAACAGATAAGATGCTGAATAGAGCGTTAAAAGAAGCCGTAGATAAATCGTTTAACAGGATAAGTGTCGATGGTGATACTTCAACAAACGATACGGTCTTAATACTGTCAACCTGCGAATCGAATAACGATATAATTGATACGGAGAATGAGCTTTACAGATTTTTTACCGATCAGCTTATTCAGGTATGCACCCATCTTGCCAAGATGATAGTTAAAGATGGTGAAGGTGCAACGAAGGTTGCCGAAGCTGTTGTCGTTGGCGCCTTCTCAAAGGAAGATGCCGAACTTGTAGCAAGAAGTGTTGCCAATTCCCTGCTTGTAAAAACGGCTCTGTTTGGCTGCGACCCAAACTGGGGCAGGATAGTTGATGCTATTGGTTATTCAAATGCGCACTTCTCGATTGATAGGATAAAGGTCTATATAGGCGATGAGCTTGTGTTTGCCTATGGTAAGAAGGCCAACTTCAACAAGGAAGTAGTCGAAAATTACATGAAAAACGATGAGATTAAGATACTTATAGATTTAGGCGTTGGCACATGCACATACAATATGTGGTTTAGCGATTTGAGTTATGACTATGTAAAGATAAATGCCGAATACCACACTTAGAAGTCGTCTCTGCTTACTGGCTTTTTATCTTCTGGTTCGTGGTGAAGTAGCTTAATTACCTTTTCTTCTTCATCTTCAGAAACGGGATAGTATCTTCCTTCTGCCGTTGCAAGTATAGTGCCGAATTTGTCTTTTAATGTTGCAGTTGCAAAGCAAATATTGTGCTTTGTTTTGCTTAACTTGGCTGTTGCCGTTAGTTCTTCTTCTGATGGGATGGGTTTTTTGTATTTTACGGTTAATTCTATGGTGAAATAGAGTCTTTTTGTAACTATTGTGCATGACCATCCCATAGCTTCATCAAGCAGTGCAGCAACAATGCCACCGTGAGTTCTGCCTTCGTATCCTTCGTGAAATTTTTTAAACCTTGTCTTGGCAAAGACGCTTTTACCGTCTGTTTTAAATGTGATGTTTAAGCCAGCTGGGTTATCTTTGCCGCAAACGAAACAGTTTCTATATCTTGGTAAGTTTCTCATGGCAATATGATAGAAAATTGCTAAAATATTTCAATAATTTAAAGCAGGGAGAAGCTGATGAAAGATAAATTTTTAATTATAGAAGCATCTGCAGGATCTGGTAAAACCTATTCGCTTGCAATGAGATACTTAAATATTCTCTCAAATCTAAAGGATGAAAGGCTTATAAATTCTATCGTGGCGATAACATTCACAAACAAGGCTGCAGCCGAGATGAAAGAGCGTATTCTTGCCTTTCTAAAAGGATTAAGTGGCATAGATAATACTATCCATATAAATAGCGAAAAACTTTCCATCTCAAAAGAAGAAGCCATCAGGTTTCTGGTCGGAGTTATTAAAAATTATGATGATTTTAACATTATGACGATAGATTCTTTTATGAATCGTATAATGAGAGCCTTTGCCTTTGATCTAAAAATAAATCCCAATTACGAGATAAGCTTTGAGAGTGATGAGATATTTGATATTGCTTTTGAAAATATGATTCTCGATAAGAGATTAGAAAAGAAGCTTCTTGATTTTCTCAAAGTGCGACTTAATTATGGCGATAACGGTATGGACGGCATTGCAATAATCTCAAAGGCGTTAAGAAAGCTTGCCTTTCTGGATTTAAAAACATGCAAAAATACCGTAAGCGATGCCGAAGTTTTGGAATGGCTAAAAAAAAGAATAGGCAAAATCAAGAATGCATTTGACGATATAGAAAAAAGAAAGAATGAGATTTTCAAAAGATTAAGTGAATTGGCAGAAGATATGAAAAATAAAGGCTGCTTTGACGGTAGGAGAGTCAGATCTGGCGGCTTTCTATTTAATGCAGAAAAGTTGTCTGAAAATATAGATAGATTCGAGCGTATATGCAAAGAAGGCTTGTGCCACTTATTGAAAAACGATGCTTTAGAGAAAGGCTGCAAGATAGATGAAATAAGAGATTTAGCATGTGAGTTATTTAATATCCACGCGACAAGTAAGATATACTCAAATTATAAAACTCTGGATTCCACGCTTGCGATTTTAAAAGAGTGGAAAGAGAATAGAAAGAAAGTTGAAGAGTATTTTAATGTGATAGATGGTAGAACCGTTGTAGAAAGGATTATGGAGATATTAAGTAGAGATGAAGGTGTAAGCTATGCCTTTTTAAGGCTTGGAGAAGAGATTAAGCACTATCTTATAGATGAATTTCAAGATACATCCAAAGAACAGTTTAAAGCGATAGAACCTTTAATAGAAAACGCTTTATCCGAAGAAGGAAGTCTGTTTATTGTTGGAGATAGAAAACAGGCGATATATGCATGGCGCGGCGGTGATTATAGACTTTTTGATAAGATAAAGAGATATACCGTTCCTATTGCACCTACCATCGACAAGCTTGATGATAATTACAGGTCATTTAAGAATATAGTAGAATTCAACAATGCTGTTTTTAGTCCCGATAAATTGCCTAAGAAGAAGATTGAAGAGATATTTAAAGAATGCAAAAAATCTAAAATTGTATTGAGAGAGATAAATAATGTTTACTCAAATGTCAAGCAGAACAAGATAAAAGAAGAAGAAGGTTATGTTAAAGTTATCCTAAGAAGACAGCCAAAGGAAAAGGAAGGGTTTGATAAAGATGAATTTTACAAGGTTAAGCTTTTAGATACGCTTAAAGAGCTTTTTAACAAAGGTGTTGACCCAAGCAGTGTTATGATTCTTTTAAGGAGAAAAGAAGACATTGAAAAAGTGGTGCTGTGGATATCAGAAGAATTCGACAATATTAGCATACTAACCGAAGATTCGCTTATACTTACCCAAAACTTTGAAGTAAAAAGACTTCTATTGCTTATCTCTGCTTTGGTTTATGATAAAGATGAAGGATATAGAAAGGCTTTAGAGGAGTTATTCGGATACATTGATTTTGAAAAGCTACTGCAACAAACAGAAGGGTTTTCTATATATGAGCTTGCCGTCTTTCTTCTTTCTAAATTTGATTTTAACTATGAAAACAACAGGATTTATATAGATACGCTTTTGGAAGAATTGCTAAAAAAGACAGAAGAAGGAAAAACATCCGAAGAGATTTTGGAAGAGATTTATGAAAATCCAGCAACGGTCAATCTTCCCGAAAATGTTAATGCTTTAAAGGTTATGACTATTCATAAATCGAAGGGTTTGCAGGCTCATACTGTTGTGGTGCCGTTTTACGATTGGAGAATATACGATTCAAAAAAGGAGATTTTTGATTGTATTTATGTAAATGAGTTCGAAAACTTTATGTTTGCAGATGTTTCAAAGCTTAAGGATGTTGTTAGGGATGCAAAGAGAATCTATTGTGAGAAACTAAAGGTTGATTTTATAGAAGCTTTAAATCTTATGTATGTGGCAAACACAAGGGCTCAGAGTAATCTTGTTATAATCGGATTGTATAAGATAAAGAAAGATAAAAGTGGAAAAGAAGAGATACCGACAAATATTACGGCTTCAAATATTTTAAGGGAGATTCTCAATAATAACAGAATTCTAAATAGGAAGCTTGAGAAAACTGAAGAAGATGAGATTTTTGAAGTTGGAGATATAGAAATACCGAAAAAATCAGCAATTGAATCTTCTGCTGTTGAACTTTCAAAGAGTATATCTTTTAATATAAGGGATAAACTTAAGATAGATCCACTTATTGATATCTATGATTCTGAAAAAGAAAAAAGGGTGGGGGAACTTTTCCATACGGCTATCTCTTTTATTGATAGTATTGGTGAAAATATAGATGAGACGCTGAAAAATGCATACAGAAGGGCGGTTAATTTTCTTGGTTATGAAGAAGACGAAGTTTTTAATCTTTTAAAGAATACAGTCGAAGATTTGAGTTTCTATTTTGAAGGATTTGATAGGTGTTTTAACGAAAAAGAATTTGTTAGTAAAAAGGGAGAGATATTGCGTCCCGATAGGATAGTTATAAAAAACAATACAGTTTTTGTTATAGAATACAAGACAGGAACAGAAGACGAAGAGCACAAAAGACAGCTTAGAAGGTATCTAAAACTGTTTAAAAACGCAAAAGGCATTCTCTATTACTGTAAAAGGAGAAAAAAGATATGTCTTTAGAAGCTATAAAGGTTGATTTTGCCGTTAACTTTATAGATTTTTCCATTAAAACTATAAGGGAAATTTTGCATAAAGATAAAAAGGTGGTTTTTATATCTCCAAATAGAAGGCCTTTGAGATTTATTAAGATGCAGCTTGAAGAAGATGAGATTTTCGATGTTGATTTTTACACGATTAACGATTTTATAGATAGGATATGCTCTGTCTATAGACCCAATCTTAAAAAGGATTCAAAAGTAAAAAGGGAGCTATTTTTTTTAAAACTTATAAGGGATAAGGTTAAAACAGAAGAGCATAAAGCTTTCGTCTGGGCAAAAAGGTTGTCTAATCTGTTTAACGATTTCGATAAACAGCTTGTTGAGAAGGTGGAAGATATAAAATATACCGACCTGCCAGCAGATCCAAAGGCTATAGTGGAAGACCTTAAAGAACTGTTTGATAGATACAAAAGAGAATATAGGGATAGGCTTTTTGAAGGTAAGGCTTCTGCTGTTGCACTAAATATTGTTAAAGATAGAAAGTTTTTAGATGATTTTGATGGCTATGCCTTTATTTTTGCAGGGTTTGGTTCTATGTCGAAGTCTGAGATAAAACTTGTAAGTTCAATAGCCGATAGGTTTGACCTATACCTGCTTGTTCAGACGGATCTTGCAAAAAGGGATAAGATTGGCGATGTTAGCTTTGAAAATTGCTGGGTTGTAGAAAAGCTTTTGAGAGAACTAAAGGTTAATAAATTTAGAGAAGTCAAAAGTGAAAACGAAGATACACAGATAGAGTTTTACGAATTTAATTCAAGACATGCAGAGACTTCCTTTGTTGCAAATATACTCAATAAGGCAGGATACATCAAAAGTCCGTTCAAAATAGGCATAGTTATGCCAGAAAACGATACCATTTTGCCATTTTTAAGTTTTATAGATAGCAATGTTAATCTCAACATAACCACAACATATCCTTTTAAGTTGACGCCATTTGGTGGTTTTTTGAAGTCTCTCTTTGAACTGCTTATAGACGCCCAAAAAAGGGATTTTGTTAGCTTAAATCCCTATATTCTCTTAAAACTGTTAAATTCAAGCTTCTCTTCCTACTTGAAGAGTTTGGATTTAGAGCATCTGTTGAATTATCTATACAGCAATCCTTCAATCTCTGTTAAGACAGATAAATTTGCAAGTTTAAAAAGGATTGTGGATATTTTTAAGGATGTGTGTGATTTTTATAGTCTAAAGAGAGCATTTCTTAAGCTGTTTGATGATTTGGATAAAGAAAGATTGAAGGATAATATTCTTGACCTTTATTCGGTTAATCTATTTTATAGTGAGATTGTTGAAAACTTGCCAGTTGATGAGAAGCAGATAGATGTGGATATAGTGTTTGCCTATTATTTTATTAAGGAGTCCATCGAAGATTTAGAGATTCCATTTGAAGGACACCCCTTGAAAGGTATTCAAATACTTGGCGCTTTAGAAAGCAGGATGCTTGGGTTTGATGAACTATTTGTGCTTGATACAAATGAAGATGTTTTACCAAAAAGCAGCAAGATAGACCCGCTTATGCCAGAAGAATTAAAAAAGGCTTTTGGCTTGACGACTTTTTACGAAAAGGAAAAACTTATCAGGTATAACTTCTTTAGGCTTATCTACTCTTCAAAAAGGGTGCGTATTCTTTATAGAACATCAACGACGGCTGATGAGAAAAGTCAAAAAAGCAGGTATGTTGAACAGCTAATGATTTTAAATAAATTAAAAGGCAAAATGGATAAACCAAAGGTTTATCTGCCGAAACTTTCAAATGCAGATGTTGATGTTAGAATTGATAAAGATGCTTTAAAGGATTACATAAAGGCTAAACTGGAAGGTAAGGGTTTTTCTCCTTCTGAGATTAATGAATTTGTAAAATGTCCGTATGCCTTTTATCTGCATAGGGTAAAAGGCATAGAAGGTGGAACATCTTTTGGTGAGAAGTTTGAAGCTGACAAGGTAGGTAGCATAATACATAAGATTCTTCAGAAAGAGTTTGAAAAGTATCAGAATACAGGTGAGATTATAACGCTTGATAAGTATAAAGCTATAAAGGATAGCGTTCTTAACGGTGTTAAAGATATAAAAAGTATAACTGCGATAATAAAAAAAGATAAAGATACTAAGGATTTTGCAGCATATTTAGAGAATATGGAACCTATAAGAAAAAAGGCATTTCTCATTGTTTTGAGATATAGAATAGAAAACTTTTTTAACAAGACATCAGAAAAGTTTGAAGATTTTAGGGTTTTGTTTACAGAGAAGGAATTCAAAGATAGCAATTTGCATCTGTTTGGAATTTTGGATAGGGTTGATGAGATAGGCGATAAAATAAGGATAGTTGATTATAAAAGCGGGTATCATTCTCAAGGGTATAAAACAACAAAGATAAAAGAGACGGATTTTGAAAATATAGAAGAGTGTTGCAACTTTATAACGGCAGTAAACGATGTATATTCATCCCTTCAGATGCCTGTTTATATGATTATGGCTGAAAAACAGTTTGAAAACAGAGAGATTATCGGTGAGATTTACCATCTTGGAGGCAGCGCAAGTATTGTAGAAAAATTCAAATCTGAAGATATAGATATTCATAGAAGGGTTATAGAGATCTTAATGAAAAAGATAGAAGATTGTGAAAATCCTTGCGCTTTTCCGTCAGAATTCTGCTCTTTTTGTGAATTTAATCG
>CAYTZD010000055.1:0-7921 GCA_964442345.1 uncultured Hippea sp.
CAATGAGAGAGATAGTAAACAGAAAAGCGCGGCACGATTACGAGATTTTAGAGACTTATGAAGCTGGGATAGAGCTCAAAGGTAGCGAAGTAAAATCAATAAGAATGGGTTCTGCGAACTTAAAGGACAGCTATGCCGAGATAAAAAACGGCGAGGTATTTGTAAACGGATTTTATATAAGCCCTTACAAATTTGCATCGCCGCATTCCAATCATGACCCGCACAGAAAGAAAAAGCTTTTGCTTCATAAATATCAAATCAGAAAGCTGATAGGCAAGGTTAAAGAGAAGGGTTTAACGCTTATTCCTTTAAGGGTTTACTCAAAAAATGGTAAGATAAAGATGGAGATAGCTTTAGCTAAGGGTAAAAAGCTTTACGATAAAAGAAAGGATATAAAAGAGAGAGACTTGGCAAGGGAAGCAGAAAGGGAGCTTGCGCGCTTTAGATAACTCATAAATCCGTTGAAATAAAAATACAATTGTATAGAATAGGACGATTTTGTTAAAGAAGGGGTGTTTTGTATGCCGAAGAGAACCGATATAAAAAAGATTATGATAATAGGTTCAGGCCCTATTGTTATAGGTCAGGCATGTGAGTTTGACTATTCTGGAACACAAGCGTGTAAGGCTTTAAAGAACGAAGGGTATGAGATTGTTTTGGTTAACTCAAATCCTGCAACGATAATGACAGATCCGATGCTTGCAGATAGAACCTATATAGAGCCAATAACCGTTGATTTTCTTGAGAAGATAATAGCCAAAGAAAGACCCGATGCCTTACTTCCTACACTTGGCGGCCAGACGGCTTTGAATGCTGCGATGGACCTACATAAGGCAGGCGTTTTGGATAAGTATTCTGTTGAGTTAATAGGTGCAAATGCCGAAACCATAGAGAGAGCCGAAGATAGAGAACTATTCAAAAAAGCAATGAGCGAGATAGGGCTTAAAGTGCCAAAAAGTGGTATAGCACACAATATGCAGGAAGCTGTAGATGTGGTTAATGAGATATCGTTCCCTGTCATTATAAGGCCATCTTTTACGCTTGGTGGAACAGGAGCAGGTGTCGCATACAACAAAGAAGAGTTTGAAGAAGTGGTTAAATGGGGGCTTGAGCAAAGCCCTGTAAACGAAGTGTTGATAGAGCAGTCTGTTCTTGGCTGGAAAGAGTACGAACTTGAAGTAATGAGAGACAAAAAAGACAATGTGTTTATCATCTGTTCCATAGAGAATTTTGATGCTATGGGCGTTCATACAGGCGATTCAATTACCGTTGCGCCTGCTCAGACGCTTTCGGATAAGGAGTATCAGATTCTAAGGGATGCAGCTATTGATATAATAAGAAAGATTGGTGTTGAGACGGGTGGTTCTAATATTCAGTTTGCCGTTAATCCAGAGAATGGCGAATTCGTAGTGATAGAGATGAACCCAAGAGTCTCAAGGTCTTCTGCTTTGGCATCGAAAGCCACAGGGTTTCCTATAGCTAAATTTGCAGCACTTTTAAGCGTTGGATATACGCTTGATGAGATACCAAACGATATAACAAAGAAGACGCCTGCAAGCTTTGAACCTGTGCTTGACTATGTTGTTGTTAAGATTCCAAGGTTTACATTTGAGAAGTTCAACACAGAAGATGAGCTTGGCACCCAGATGAAAAGCGTCGGAGAAGTGATGTCCATAGGCAGAACATTCAAAGAATCTCTTCAGAAGGCAATTCGTTCTCTTGAATATAACTGGGATGGTTTTATTGAGATGGATTGCTCAGAAGAAGAGCTTAAACAAAAGCTTATTCATCCAAACTCGAAACGATTGCTTTATATAGGTGAAGCCTTCAGGCGTGGCTATGATATAGATTATGTCTATGAACTTACGGCTGTTGATAGGTGGTTTCTATTCAATATTAAGCAGATAATAGAAAAGGAAGAAGAGATTAAAAAGAATCCAGAACTTGTTGAAAAGGAGATAGAAGAGCTCAAAAAATATGGATTTTCAGATTCAAGACTTGCGCATCTAACAAAAAGGAGCGAGCTTGAGATAAGGAATATGCGCCTGAATAAAGGCATAAAAAGCGTTTATAAAATGGTTGATACATGTGCAGGCGAATTTGAAGCATATACACCGTATTTTTATTCAACCTATGAAGATGAGAACGAATCTTTGCCGTCTAAGAATAAAAAGGTTGTAATCTTGGGCAGCGGACCAAACAGGATAGGTCAGGGCATAGAATTTGACTATACATGCGTTCACGGTTCGCTTGAGTTAAGAAATGAAGGTTATGAATCTATAATGGTAAACTGCAACCCTGAAACAGTCTCGACAGATTACGATATCTCAAACAGATTATATTTTGAACCGTTGGTATTTGAAGATGTAATGGACATTATAGATAATGAGAAACCCGAAGGTGTTATCGTCCAATTTGGCGGTCAGACACCGTTAAAGCTCTCTCTGCCGCTTAAAAACGCAGGTGTTAAGATTCTTGGCACGGCACCAGAAAGCATAGATATGGCAGAAGATAGGGAACTGTTTAGGGAATTGATAAACAGGTTAAGACTTCTGCAACCGGAAAGTGGTATAGCTCATTCAAAAGACGAAGCGATAGAGGTTGCAAAAAGGGTGGGTTATCCGGTTCTGGTTAGGCCTTCTTATGTGCTTGGCGGAAGGGCTATGATGATAATATTCAACGAAGAGCAGCTTAAGCAGTATGTAGATGAAGCCGTAGAAGTAAGCGGCGAACACCCTATTCTAATTGATAAATTTTTAGAAGATGCAATAGAAGTTGATGTGGATGCTGTAAGCGATGGAGATGATACTGTTGTTGCAGCGGTTATGGAGCATATTGAAGCAGCAGGAATCCATTCGGGAGATTCAGCTTGCTCTATCCCACCACGAACGCTAAAAAAAGAGATAGTAGATGAGATAAAAAGACAGACGAGACTGCTTGCCAAAGAGCTCAATGTAAAGGGTCTAATAAATATACAGTTTGCCGTAAAGAACGACAGGATTTACATTCTTGAGGTTAACCCAAGAGCTTCAAGAACAGTGCCGTTTGTAAGCAAAGCAACCGGTGTCCACTGGGCTAAAATAGCAACCCAGCTTATAATGGGTAAGAAGATAAAAGAGCTTGGCGTCAAAGAGGTAGAACCAAAGTATTATGCAGTGAAGGAGAGCGTTTTTCCGTTTGTTAAATTTCCAAATGTTGATATTACGCTTGGTCCTGAGATGCGTTCAACGGGTGAGGTTATGGGTATTGCCGATGAGTTCCCTATAGCATATTATAAGGCTTTGCTTGCAAGCGGAATGAGACTGCCAACAGAAGGCAATGTGTTTATGTCTTTGGCGGATAGAGATAAGCCGCAAGGAGTTTTCATAGCATCAAAGTTAATAGATCTTGGATTTGATGTCTATTGCACGAAGGGAACCTATGAGTTTTTGAAGAAAGAAGGCATAGATGTTAAGTATGTAAAAAAACTCAGCGAAGGAAGGCCGAATATTCTTGACAAAATGAAAAACAATCAAATACACTTTTTAATAAATACGCCGTCTGGCAAAAGGTCAAGAACCGATTCTTTTTATATAAGGAGAAGTGCTTTGCTTTTGAATATACCATATTGCACGACTATTTCTGGTGCTATAGCAGCCACAAGAGCGATAGAAGCCATAATAAAGGGCAAGAAGCTCGATGTTATACCAATACAGGATTATTACAAAAAAGAGGTGAACTGATGAGCGAGAAGATTTTGATTACACCCGAAGGATACAAGAGACTGCTTGAAGAGATGGAAGATTTACAGAAAAACCAAAGGCCGGCTATTATAAAAGAGATAGAAGAAGCAAGAGCCAAAGGCGATTTAAGTGAAAATGCCGAATATCACGCTGCAAAAGAGAAGCATGCTTTAATCGAGAACAGAATAGCTGAGCTTTCAAGAAAGATAAACAATGCCCAGGTTGTTGACCCTGCCAGCGTTCCAAAGGATAGGGTAAACTTTGGCTGCAGGGTTGTTTTATACGATGTGGATAACGACGAAGAGATAGAGTATATGATTGTTGGAGAAGATGAATCAGATCCAAAAAACGGCAAGATATCAGTAAATAGCCCTATAGCGAAGGCTCTTCTTGGAAAGGAAGAAGGAGACGAAGTTGAAGTGAAGGTGCCTGCCGGCATAAGAAGATTTGAGATAGAGGAGATAAAGTGAGACTAAAAATAGTCGAAAATAAGCAGGTAGCTAAAGATACCTTTATCTTAAAGGTTGACAATCCTGGCCTGTTTGAAGTGTTGCCTGGTCAATTTTTTATGGTTAGGGTCAATGATTATCCATTTCCCTTGCTTAGGCGACCATTTAGTGTTGCAGGTTTTTCTGATACCATCGATTTTATCTATAGGGTTGTTGGTCAAGGAACAAAGATTTTGACAACCAAAAAGAAGAATGAGTTTATAGATATCTTAGGACCCTTAGGAAATGGTTTTAGTATAAATTCAACAAAGAAGCTGCTTTTGGTTGGTGGTGGGATAGGCGTTGCACCACTTCTTTATCTTAAAAGTGTTATAGAAAACGAGTATAAAATCAAATGCGATGCTTATTTTGGGTTTAATAGTGAAGATGAGATATTTACAAGCGATGGCAATATAGCAACGATGGATGGTAGTGTTGGTTTTAAGGGTAATGTTGTTGAGATGGTTGAAGATAAGCTAAATAGCGATGTTTTGGTTTATGCCTGCGGTCCTACGCTTATGCTGAGAAGGCTTGCGTTTTTGTGTTTTGAAGCTAACTGTTCTATGCAGGTTTCGCTTGAATCCAGAATGGCATGCGGTATAGGTGTCTGTTTGGGTTGTGTTGTTCAAACTGCCGATAATAGATACAAAAAGGTCTGTGTTGACGGGCCAGTCTTTGATTTTGAGGAGATACAATGGCAAGCTCTTTAGTTGTAAAATTGGGAAATTTGATATTTAAAAATCCTGTTCTTACGGCATCTGGCACATTCGGATATGGCCTTGAATATAAAAAATATATGGATTTGAATAAATTGGGTGGTTTTATTGTTAAGGGTTTAAGCGTAAAGGAAAAATTGGGTAATAAGCCACCGAGAATTGTTGAGACGCCATGCGGAATGTTGAATGCTATAGGTCTGCAAAACATTGGTGTTGATAGGTTTATTGAAGAGAAGCTTCCAAAGATGGAGAATCTGAATACTCACATTATAGCCAATATTTATGGCAGTGAAGTGTCTGAATTTGTCGAAATAGCCGAGAAACTGGATAAAGAGCCCAAGATAAGTGCAATTGAAGTAAATGTTTCATGTCCTAATGTTTCGGCAGGTGGTGCTTTATTTGGCAAGGATCCTGATATGGTGTTTGTGCTTACAGCTTCGATTAAAAAGGTTTTTTCTCGTCCTGTGATAGTGAAGCTTACTCCCAATGTTGAAGATATTGCTTTTATTGCTCAGGCTGCAGAAAAGGGTGGTGCTGATGCTGTAAGCTTGATAAATACAATTACGGGAATGGTTATTGACACAAAAACGAAAAAGCCACTGCTTGCAAACAAGACTGGCGGTTTAAGTGGGCCTGCCATCTATCCTGTTGGTGTTAGAATGGTTTATGAAGTGTATGAGAAGGTGAAGATACCGATAATAGGTGTTGGTGGTATATACAACGCTGATATTGCACTTCAATATATTATGGCAGGTGCAACGCTTATTCAGATTGGAACGGCAAATTTTATTAATCCGTCTGTAACGCTTGAGATTTTGAAGGGAATTGAGAAGTATTTGGAAGATGAAGGGATTGAGAGTATTAGCAAGCTTATTGGTATTGCTCATACTGATTAGCATCTCAAATGCTGCCGATATAAATAACATATTTGATGCTTATAAAAATAAAGATATTAAGCTTTGTTTTAAGCAGATTTCTATAAACGGCATGACAGGCCAAAAAATTGAAAAGAATGGCATTCTGTTTATAAAAGCCAAAAAAGAGATGGTTTTTGATTACGGCAATGAGAAGGTTCTGATTGATAATTTTAAAGCCGTTGATGTGAAGAAAGAAACAAAGACGGTCTATAAACTAACTGGGTTTAATAAAGTGCTGTTTTTGATGTTTTTGGGCAAAAAGGAGCTATCCGAGCTGTTTGAGATAGAAAATACAGATAATAAGACTTTTAAGCTTTTGCCTAAGTATGATAGCAATATAGAAAGCGTCTATGTTGAATTTTTGAAGGATAAGGTTAGAAATATAAAAATAACAGACATTTACGCAAACAAAACAATTTACTATTTTTATGCTCTTCCTTGCAAGCGAGCATCTCAAAGAGATAAAACCACTAATTGAACTTCTCTCTTTAAAAAAAGAAGGTGAACTTTTCGTAGGTGATAATATAGCCGTTTTTGTAAATTATGGCAAAGGCGGCTTAAGGCTTGGCTTTAAAACTGCCTATTACCTTTCCAAAGGTGATTTTTCTTTTGCGCTTCTTGTTGGTTTTTCGGGTTCTTTGGACTATAGCTTAAACAAGGGTGATTTTGTCTTTTTAAAAAGCGTCAAACTTTTAGATAAAGGTTTAAATCCCGTCTATAATCCGATTGATCTGGTTTGTCCTTTAGAATACCTTTCAAGAGATGGTATAACAGTTATGGATAGGCTTTGTTTTGATAGGGATTTGGGTGTGTTTGGTGATCTTATTGATAAGGAAAGCTATTTTTTTGCTGCTTCTTCAAAAAGTGCAAACATTCAACCATTGGTTTTGCGTATTGTAAGTGATTACAATAAAAAAGATGATATTGATGATGTTTATAATTTCACCTATGATGTTAAAGGGCTTATAAAGATAATAGATGAGCTTAAATCAACTTCAAAGTCAGCAGAAGTTTTCTTAGGCATAA
Source organism: uncultured Hippea sp. (assembly GCA_964442345.1). Classification (GTDB taxonomy): domain Bacteria; phylum Campylobacterota_A; class Desulfurellia; order Desulfurellales; family Hippeaceae; genus Hippea. The sequence goes on from CAYTZD010000055.1 coordinate 6,870, forward strand.
ATTTTCTTTCAAGTAAGGCTAAAAAGATAGAGCGTTTAGCATCGAAGAAACGCTTGACTTTTACACAGAGACAGAATCTTTACAAAAGAATAAGGATAAATTCATCTAAATGCCAGCCTAAACCTTTTAATCTAAAGGTTGTGTTTCTGGAAAAGGGTATAAAAAGAGAAAGAATCAGCTTAAGACTTGATAATTTTAAGGTAAAAGAGATTGACGATTATGTCGGCTATTTTCACAATGCAAAGGATAGAAGCGTTGTTATCTTTGCAAATAAGAAGGGTGAATTTTTAAGAGAGACGCCAGATAATTATACGCCTGATGGTTCAAAAGGTTATTCCATACTTTCTGCTTACAACTGTATCTATGACTGTGCTTACTGTTTTTTGAAGGGCTATTTCAGAAGTTTTAATCCGATTGTGTTTTTGAATTTTGAAGATTATTTTGATGCGATCTTAAATATCGCTAAAAAGGATAAAAGAAGACCGCTTTATTTCTATCTTGGCACATTTTTTGACCCATTGGCACTTGATTTTCTGTCGAATCAGTTGGATGAGTTCTTGAAGTTCTTTTTAAATTTAGAAGACGGATTAATTCTTGAAGTAAGAACAAAGTCTGCATCCGTTGATAGAATAGTAAATAATTTTAAGCCTTCGGATAATGTTATTTTTGCCTTTTCTCTTTCACCGAATGCTGTTATAAAAAGGTATGAATTTTATACGCCATCACTTAAAAGAAGGCTAAAAGCTTTAAAAAAACTTTCAGAGAACGGTTTTAAGGTTGGCGTTAGATTTGACCCGATAATTGCGGAATTTTTTGAAGATTACATAAAAATAGCAGATGAGATTAAGGATTTGAAAAATTTACACTCCGTAGAGATAGGATTTTTAAGGTTTGATAAGGAAGATTTTAAAAGGATGTTAAAGAAGAATCCGTGTGTGTTAAAAGGACTTGTTTTAGAAAAATCAATGTACAGGTATCCTTCTGATATAAGGAAAAGGATTGTTGAAGAGTTTAAAAAGAAGGGCTTTGATTTCTATCTGAATATGGAGTGA
>CAYTZD010000056.1:0-2121 GCA_964442345.1 uncultured Hippea sp.
GAATAGGGTGGTGAGCAGATGCAGAGTATTTTCAATTCTTCTTCTGATATATTTTTGATCTTGTGTGGTGTGTTTGGCGGTATTAGGATAGAATCGCCCTTTTTGACTTCAAAGGTTTCATCTCCAAGCTGCATAACACCTTTGCCTTCTGTTATGTGATAAATCTCTTCCGAAGTTTTGTGGATATGTAAGAAAGTCTCTTCGTTTGGTTTTACTATAGCTTCTGCAAGGCTTATATTTTTTACTTTCATATGATTGGGATGAATCAATTCCCTTATGATTGAGCCATCCTTTGTTGTGTATGGTTTTATGCTTTTATAAGTTATACGATTTTTGTTGCTCATACTTTAAAAAAATACGATAGAATACTTATTCAGTCAATAGAAAACTATTTAATCTTTAAAGGCAATCCGCTAACCATGAAATATACAGCGTCAGATACACTTGCCATCCTTTGATTTAGGTCTCCTAAAAGATTTATAAAACGCCGTGATAACTTGTTTGTTGGTGTAAGACCCATACCTACTTCGTTGCTTACAAATATCAGGTCAAACCCGTTGTGATTTTTTAGAAGTTTTAAAAGTTCTTCTATTTGATTTAGTTTGTCGTAATACAGAAGGTTGTTAAGCCAGATATTTAAACAATCGACTATACAGACTTGCGCATTTTTAATGCTTGAGATGGCTTTGGCAAGATAGATGGGTTCTTCTATGGTTGTAAATTCTCCTTTGCGCTCTAATTTGTGTTTTTCTATCTTTAATTTCATCTCGTCGTCTATCGGTTCTGCTGTAGCTATGAAGAACTTGTCTTTTTTGTTTTTTGCAAGTTCTAAGGCAAATCTGCTTTTGCCTGATTTAACACCGCCTGTTATTAGTGTTATCATCGGCTGTTTCCTTTTCTTGACTAAACTTAGACCAATTATATAATAGCTTAGCCTAAAGAGGAAGGGAAAAGTAAATTATTTTGGTGTTTAATGAAGAAGATCTTTGTCAATAGAAAGGGCTTTGAGAAGCTTAAAAGAAGGCAGGTCTGGATTTACAATCTTGAGATAGAAAAGGAAGAAGAGATAAGTCCAGGTGAGATAGTTCAACTGTATTATAAAGATAAACCTTTGGCTTTTGCGTTTTTTAATCCAGAAAGCAAGATAAAGGCAAGGGTTATAAGCTTTGAAAAAGATTTTAGTATAGATGCTTATCTTAAGCATAAGATAAATAAGGCAATTAAAAGAAGAGAAGTTTTAAAAGGTATAACAAACTCCTTAAGAATATTTCATTCGGATGCAGATGGCCTAAGCGGGCTTGTTGTTGATAAGTACGGTGATAATCTTGTCTGTTCTTTTGATACGGCTGGTGTTGATAGGCTAAAGGGTAAAATAGTTGATATTTTAAAGAAAGCGCTTAATCCTAAGGGTATATTTGAAAAATCAAATAGCATAAGGAAAAAGGAAGGGTTGAAGGTCGAAGATGCTTTGCTTTTTGGAGAGATTGATGAAGAATTTATTGTCGTTGAGAATGGCTTTAAGTTTATTGCCAATTTAAAGAAGGGACAAAAAAGCGGTTTTTATCTTGACCAGAGAAAGAACAGAAGCGTTATAGGAAATCTAAAGGTAGAGCGTGTCCTTGATATGTTTGCAAGTTCTGGTGGGTTTGGTGTTTATTCTAAAGCTGAATTTGTGAAGTTTGTTGAAATATCCAAAGAGAATTGCAGGCTTATAGAGAAAAACGCAGAGATGAATAAACTTAAAAATTATACGATTGTAAATGGTGATGCTTTTGATTTTTTAAAAGATGAAAAAGAAGATTACGATTTGATAGTTATTGACCCACCTGCCTTTGCAAAGAATAAAAATTCCGTAAAAGGAGCAATGAAGGGTTATAAGTATCTAATAGCAAACAGTGTCGATAAACTGAGAAGCGGTGGTTATCTTGCCGTTTTTAGTTGTTCTTTTGCTGTTGGGTTCAAAGAGCTTTTGGATTTATGTTTAAGTGTTTCTTCTGAGAAGTCCACCGAACTTGAAGTTGTTGAGTTTTTAAAACAGGATATAGACCACCCTTATCTTGTTAACATACCAACTTCGCTTTATCTTACAGGCTTGCTTGTAAGAAAAGATTAAAAGGTTAG
>CAYTZD010000056.1:2221-7901 GCA_964442345.1 uncultured Hippea sp.
TAACAAAAATAGTTTTAAGGGGACTAAAAGCATGAAAAAGGCAATATTGATTGTGTGTATTTTGATTTTTTCCTTTAAGTCTTACGCTGTTGATATAAGGTATCTTCTGGATGCATTGAAAAAGCAGCCGATAACAAAGATCAATTCGTTGATGGTTAAACAGGCTGAGATAGGATACAAAAAATCCACCGATAATTTCTATCCTTCAATATCTGGCAGTGCAAGTTGGGTGCATTACAACTCTCCAACGAATTTAAGACCTGCAACGCCGACGGAGAACTCAAGGATTGGTGCTACTTCTGGATCTTATCCGTTTAGTAGGAATATAAAGCAGATAGGCGTGGAAGTTAAAGTTCCTTTGCTTGTATTTCCCTTGTTTGAGATTTCAAAGAAGGCACTTGAGTTAAAAAGGAGCGCTTCAAAAAAGGAGAAGCTTGAGTTTATAAGAAATGAAGCAACTGTAGTGGTTTTGAATGCCGAACTTGAGTATTTAGATAAGCTGAAAGAAGCTTTGATTTCAGAGATAGGTCGTCTTAAAAAGCAGCGCGATATATTGAAAGTGGCTGCAAAAAACGGTAAGGTGGCGCCAATATCTGTTTTTAAGATAGAATCCGTTATAAACTCGCTGAAGATAAAGATAGACGATATAGAGACATCGAAAAATAGGGTTTTGTCTGCGATGTACACTTTAACGGGTGTTGAACTTAGAAAGGCTGCAAATATGGAGCTTATCCAGAATCCAAAAGGCAGTGATTTTCTGCCGATTAAACCGATAAGGCATCAACTTGAAGCCAAAAGGTATGCAGTTAAAGCAAAAGAAGCCGAACTTTTGCCTAAGATTTATCTATCTGGCAATATCTATAGAAAGTTTGGAAGAAGTTATAATACAAACGATCCAGTAATAAGGAATTATGGAAGCATAGGGGTATTCCTAAGCATTCCCATATTTAATAAGCCTTTGTATTCCGATATAGAATTGGCAAAGTCGGATTATGTAAAAACCAAGTTTGAACTTCAGCAGAAGCTTAGGGAACTTAAAAGCGAAAGTAAAGAACTTAAAAAGGATCTTGCCGTTGTGAATAGGTCCATACAGCTTGCTTTTAAAGATGTTGAGTATAAAAAAAGACTTCTTGAGTATGCTGAAGTTGCCTTTAAGGTTGGTAGGATGACAGAAGAAGATTATCTGAAGTATGTAAGCGATCTTCTAACTGCCAAAGCAAATCTTTATAAGTTGAAGATGAAAAAGTGGGAAGTTATAACCAAGCTTGCCGTTATCTTTGGAAATGATTTAAAGGAGTTGGTCAGATGAAAAGATTAACTGTAATTGTGGTTGTTGTTGTAATTATCGCATCTTTAATTTTTCTTGTTAAATTGAGAAAAAGGGAGCTTCAAAATCTAAAACCACCAAAGGTTTATCCCGTTGTCGTTAAAACAGTAACACCAAAAGAGAGCAACTTTTATCTTACACTGACAGGTTTAGGGATTATACAGAGTTCAGCCAATGTAAATATAGCCACAAACATCTCTGGAAAGCTGCTTTATGTTAAAGATTTAGGCAAAAAGGTAAAAAAGGGCGAAGTCGTAGCAAAGGTAGATGCCACATCTATAAGGTCAAAGCTTAATTCTGCTATTTCTGAACTTAAATCATTAAAATCAAAACTGCATTCGGCTAAGATTGCTTTAAAAAATGCCATTTTAGTTCACAAAAGAAGCAAAGAACTTCTCAAGGTTAACGGTGTTTCTGTTGAGCAGTATCAAAAAGAAGAAAGTAATATAGCATCTTTAAAATCGAATATCGCATCTATACTATCTGCAATAAAAAGTGTAAAAAATAGGATTAGAGAGCTTAGAAATCTTCTTAGTTATGCCGTTTTAAGGTCTCCTGTTGACGGTATTGTAGGTAAGAAATTTTTAAATGTAGGCGATATGGTGCTGCCGTCAAAACCGATTATTCAGATAAGTAGTGATCTGGGAAAGTATGTTCTTGTTAGGTTGCCTTCAGATATTAAGCCAAAGGGTATTATATTTAACGGTAAGTTTTATGATCTGTTTGCTTTAAATAGCACATTTAACGGACTTGATGAATATAAGGCAAATGTTTCTACAAGTTTGGCAGAAGGTTCTAAAGTTAAAGTGTCTGTAGTTGTGTTTAAAGGTAAGGCAGTTAAATTACCGTTTGATGCGGTTTTAAACGATGATGGTAAGGATTTTGTCTTCTTGTTTGAAAACGGCAGGGCTATCCCTAAGACTGTGCATATTTTAGCAAGCGGTGAAGAAGGTTTAGCAGTAAGTGATGCTTCTATAATTGGAAAAGAGATTATAGTTGCAAAGCCTGATATATTTGTAAAGCTTCTTGGTGGCGTCAGGGTAGTAAAGGAGTAAGCTATGTTTGAATACTTTTACAAAAGGCCGTATCTGCTTTTTAGTTTGATAGTTCTATTTTTTGTTATGGGTATCATAGGATACAAAGAATTGGCCAAAAATCTTTTTCCTGATGCTGAAAGGCCACAGGTTGTTGTAGTTACGAAGATTCCTGGTGCTACGGCTCAGACGGCTGCGAGCATGGTTTCAAAGCCGATAGAAGAAGAAGTTTCAACAATAAGTTATGTAAGAGAGATAAGTAGTGTAAATGCTGCGAATTTTTCCATTGTTAAGGTTGTTTTTGAGTATAAAAAGGGCTTAAGAGGGGCGTTGGTTGATGTCTCAAACGCTATAGCAAGGGCAAAGTCAAAGCTGCCACCTAATGCCAATCCTTCGATTTATGCTGTAGGAAGTTTTACACCTCCGGTCGATGTTATCTCTTTAAGTCCAAAAAACGACAAGATAACGCTTGCCGATATAAGAAAGATAGCTGACAGTTTTATAAAACCGTATCTTTTGAGATATAAAGAGATAGGCAATGTTGAAGTGTTTGGTGGCTATCAGAGTGCCATAGTTATAGAGATAGACCCATACAAGCTGACAAAATACAATCTTTCTATGGATAGGGTTATAAAGGCTATTCATTCGTTGAATAAAGATGCACCTGTTGGTTTCTTGAAGGATAAGAACAACTTCCTGACGCTTACATATTACGGTGAGATAGATAACATAAATAGACTTAAAAATCTTATGATAGCGGATAATGTTTATCTTAAAAATATAGCTGAAGTTAAATGGAGTTATAAAAAGAGATTTAGTGGGTATATAGGCAACGGAGAGCCTGCCATAGCTTTGTCAATTCAAAGGGCTCCTGGTGGTAATGTGCTTGCAACAAGTGATGCCGCACGAAAGGCTATAAAGTATTTAAAAAGAGAATATCCCAACATCAAGTTTCAAATATCTGACACGCAAAGGAATCTTATTGAAACATCAAATCTGAATATGCTTGAAGCCCTGCGAGATGCGATTATCTTAACATTGCTTGTGATTTTAATCTTTTTGGGTAATCTAAGGGCTATAGTTGCTGCAGGTTTATCCATACCTATGGTATTTCTTACGACTTTGGCAATTATATGGTTAGCCGGCGGAGAACTTAATATCGTTGTATATACTGCCATTATATTGGCTTTGGGAATGCTTACAGACGATGCTGTTGTTGTGCTTGAGAATATAGAAAGGCACCTAACAGAGCTTAAGGAAGACTTAGACACTGCAATTAAAAACGGCACAAAGGAAGTGGTTGCGCCTGTGTTTGCAGGGACGCTTGCAACGATTACCATTCTGTTTCCTATGATGTTTGTTGGAGATTACCCACAGAGAATATTCAGACCGCTTATCTCTACTCTCATAATATCCTTAATTGTCTCCTATTTCCTTTCAATAACATTTATACCAAAGCTCTCCTATTATCTTTATAGAAAGGGAACAAAAAAGACAAAATTTGAGAACTTTTTTGAGAGACTTTATCAAAATATCTTTGCAAGGTTTATAAACTATTATATTGGCATTTTAAAGTTTTCAAACTCTGGAAAGATAGTTTTAAGAAGAACGATTTTGGTTGTAGGAATTATCTTTGTCTTTGTAATTAGCATAAGAAGTGTGATGCCAGTTGTGGGAAGGGATATAATGCCGCCAATGGATACGGGAATTATCAAGATTCATACAGAGTTTAGCCCTAACTATAGCGTCTCTTTGGTTGAGAAAAGGCTTAAGCCGTTTCTTGAATGGTTGAATAAACAGAAGTATGTTGAGATGAGTTCTGCTGCCTTTGGTTCAGAGCCCGGCGTTTTATCCTTAGGCAGTGGTAATTTAGGTAGCGAAGCATCTATAACGGTTGTTTGTGTTGATAGGTTCCATAGAAAGAAGAGTATCTGGCAGATTGAGAGTATTCTAAGGGATAAGCTTAACAGAATAGAAGGTATAGAAAGCGCTGATGTGTATGATTATGGTGCAACTCCTTTATCTACGATAAAGGCGCCTTTGGATATTAGGGTGCAAAGCCCTACATATTACGGTTTAAATAAAGAAGCTTCAAAGATTGCACAAGAGATAAAGAAAATAAAGGGTTTGACATCGGTTAGCTTAAGCTGGAAGAAGAATTTTGAAGAGATTAGGCTTGATATAGATACCAAGAAGGCTTTAGCCTATGGCCTTACTCCTTTGGCTGTTATATCCCAGATACCGATAAATGGAAGGGTAATATCGCTAAATGGTGATTTTGCATCTATGAATAGCCAGCCTGTTAGGGTCTATCTTAAGGGTAAATTTAACGAAAATTTGAATTCATTAAAGCTTTTGCCTATAAAGACAGCCTTTGGGTATTATGTGCCGCTATATGAGATTGCAAAATTTAAAAAGGGTTTTACGCAAGCCAAGATAGAAAGGGAAAACCTGCTTTACAGCTTGGATGTAAACGCCTTCAGGAATAAAAAGCCTATTAGTATTCTCACTGCCGAAAGCAGCAAGATTTTAAAAGGGATCGATACTACGGGTTTCATTGTATCCCAAGAAGGAAGTATAAAACAGCTTAAAGATAGCTTCAAAAGGATGATAAAGGCTATATTTATAGGCGTTATTTTGCTTGTTACTGCGCTTGTGGTTATCTATAGGTCAGTGAGAATGGCGCTTGTTATGATTGTTGTCTTGCCGCTTTCCATGATAGGTGCAAGCTGGGCTTTGATAATATTCCATAAGCCTTCCTGTATGCCTTCTTTGATGGGACTTCTGCTTCTGTTTGGAATTATAATAAAAAACTCTGTTCTGCTGATAGATTTTTACCAATCTTACAAAAAGAAGGAATCTCCATTTGAAAGTGCCATTGAAAGTGTTAAGATTAGGTTTAGACCTGTCATGATGACGGCATTCGGCACGATTGCAGGAATGACGCCAATAGCACTGCAGAGAGCCGTTGGGTTAGAAAGACTCTCACCTTTAGCCGATGTTGCTGTTGGTGGTTTGATTGTTGGAACATTTTTAACACTTGCCTATGTGCCAATGTTTGCATATATTTTTGATTCCAAAAAGAAAAAGGGTGTTAGTTAAATGAATTTAAGAAGATTTACTTCTTTTGTTATGCTCTTTTCTTTTGTGATTATGTCCATTAGTGGCATAGTGCTGTTTTTTGTCCCGCAGGGTAAGGTTGCTTATTGGATAGATTGGAAGTTTTTAGGCCTTAGTAAAACTCAATATAGCGATATTCATGTATCGTTTATGATTCTATTTTTAGTATTCGGTGCTATTCATATTTACCTTAATTGGA
>CAYTZD010000057.1:0-7822 GCA_964442345.1 uncultured Hippea sp.
ATAAGCCCTTGTCGAAAATCTCTGTTTTATAGCTTCTTTTACATTCATCTTTTCCCCTTTAAGTATTTGTTTAATAGCTTCTCCATTCTGCTTTTTACTTCATCTGTCATCTCTATATCATCTGGCCAATCCCTTTCAAACCCTTCGCTTTTCCACTTCTTTGTTGCATCTATGCCCATCTTTGAGCCGAAAAACGGCAAGTCTGATGCATGCTCAAGCACATCTAACGGTCCTTTTGTAAAGATTATGTCTCTTTGTGGGTCTATGTTGTTGCCCAATCGCCATATAACTTCGCTTATATCCTGAACATTCACATGTTTATCAAAAATAACGATGATTTTGGTTAGACTCATCATGCCAAGTCCCCAGAGTGCGTTTATTACCTTGAAGGCATGGCCTGGGAACTGCTTATCTATGGAGACAAAGGCAAAGTTGTGGAATATACCTTCAACGGGTAAGTTTATATCAACAATTTCAGGCAATATCTTCTTTATTATCGGCAAGAACAGTCTCTCTGTGGCTTTTCCCAAGAAGCAGTCTTCCATAGGCGGTTTGCCTACGATTGTTGCGGGATAGATTGCATCCTTTCTCATCGTTATACGCTGAATGTGAAAGACAGGATAATAGTCAGCTAAAGAGTAATACCCTGTATGGTCGCCAAATGGTCCTTCTAAATGAAGTGGTTCGTTTGGGTCAACATAGCCTTCTAAGATTATCTCAGCTTCAGCTGGCACCAAAATATCCGATAAGGTTGCCTTTGTGAGTTTTATGGGTTTTCTTCTTAGAAAAGACGCAAACAGCATCTCGTCTATATCTTCAGGTAGTGGGGCGGTTGCCGTATAAATCGTTATCGGGTCTGCGCCTATAGCCACACATACAGGCATTTTTTTATTTCTTTGTTTATACCACCTGTAATGGTGTGCGCCGTCTTTATGTATATGCCAGTGCATTCCTGTTGTATTTCTGTCAAATATCTGCATTCTATACATACCGCAGTTCTGTTTGCCTGTTATTGGATTTTTTGTAAATACAAGTGGCAGTGTTATAAACCTTCCGCCATCTTCTGGCCAGGTTTTTAAAACAGGCAATATGTTTAGGTCAACATCATCTATTATCACTTCTTGAGATGGTGCCTTTTTTACTATCTGCGGTATAAACTTGCTAAATTCCTTTAGTTTCATTATGTTTCTTAGCTTATCCCAGAAATTGTAAGGCACTTCTGCATTTACAAGTTCTTCAACCCTTTTGCCAAGATCGTCTAAACTTTCAACATTTAGGGCAAATTCGGTTCTTTTTCTTGTGCCAAACAGGTTCATTGCAACGGGTATATTGCTGCCTTTTGGATTTTTAAATAAAACGGCAGGACCTTCAGACTTTACAAGCCTATCTGCGATGTAGCCCATCTCATAGATTGGGTCAACTTTCTCTTTGATGATAATCAATTCGTTTCTCTTCTTTAATGCGTCAATGTATTCGTGTAAATTCTCAAAAACCATCTTTCTCACCTAAAACTGATTTTATTATTTTTATATCTTCCTTTATCCGATTTATAAGGTCGTCTATTTTTTTGAATCTTTTTTCTTCTCTTATGAATTTTACAAATTCTATTTTTATCTTTTTGCCGTAAATATTGTTATAGAAGTCAAATATGTGTGCTTCGATATGTTTGATTTTGCCTTTAAAGGTTGGATTTACGCCAACATTTACGGCAGCTTTGAATTTTTTTGAATCTATATAGACAAATGTTGCATAAACGCCATTTGGCAGCATTATATCGTTGTGTGGGTATATATTTGCCGTTGGAAAGCCAAGATTTGTGCCACGCTTGTTGCCTTCCTTTACTATGCCAGAGATTGAGTATCTCCTGCCCAAAAACAGATTTGCTTTTTCTATCTCACCATTTCTTAAAAATTCCCTGATCTTTGTTGAACTGACAATGATGCCGTCTATCTTTACAGGTGGGATTACTATAACTTCAAAGTTATATTTTGCGGCAAGCTCTTTTAGAAGTTTTGTGTTTCCTTTGCCTTCTTTTCCGAATGTGTAATCGTGTCCAACGCATATTCCTGCGGCGTTAAGGTTTTTTAAAAGTATCTCTTTTATAAACAGTTCAGGTTGCATGCCTGCGAACTCTTTACTAAAGCGAGCACAAACAATTGTCTCTATGCCTAAGCTTTCAACAATCTTTGCCTTCTCTTTGAATGTTTGAATCAGGAATGGTTCTTCGATGTTTTTTATAATCTTTATAGGATGTGGATAGAATGTAAAAAGCACAGGTGTTGCATTCAGCTTTTCTGCCAATTTTATCGTCTGTTTGATAAGTTCTTGATGCCCTTTATGTATGCCGTCAAAGTTGCCAAGTGCAACGACGGTTTTCTCTATATTACACGGCTTGTAAATGTCTCTGATTATTCTCATACATTAAACCTAAAATAGACCACATCGCCGTCTTGCATGATGTAATCCTTGCCTTCAAGATGCATTAAACCTTGTTCTTTAGCCTGTTTTTCTCCGCCAGCTTTGATATAGTCTTCGTATTTTATGATTTCTGCCCTGATGAAGCCGCGCTCAATGTCTGAATGAATTGTGCCTGCTGCTTCTTTTGCCGTTGTGCCTTTTTTTATTGTCCAGCCGCGCACCTCTTTTTCACCTGCCGTGAAGAATGTTATAAGTCCAAGCATCTTGTATCCAACCCTTGCAAGCTTATCAAGGCCAGACTCTTTTAATCCCAGCATCTCCATAAACTCTTTTTTCTCATCATCGTTTAGCCTGCTTATCTCTTCTTCTATTTTGCTTGAGAGAACAATAACGGGAGCATTCTCATTTTCTGCTATCTCTTCAACAACCTTTGAATACTCGTTGCCGTTTATATCTTCTTCTGAAACATTGGCAACATAGATTACAGGCTTTGCGCTTAATAGTCTTAACTCTTTTATTAATTCTTTTTCTTTATCTGTTAGTTTGGCAATTCTTAGTGGTTTGCCTTCTTCAAGTAGGTTTTTGAATTTTTTTAGAATCTCAAGTTCTTCTTTTGCTTTTTTATCGCCGCTTTTTGCAATTTTAACCGTTTTGTTTTCTCTGTTTTCTAAGGTTTGTAAGTCTGCAAGCATCAGTTCTGTGTCGATTATCTCTATATCCCTTTTTGGGTCAACTTCGCCAACAGAATGCACTATATCTTCATCGTCAAAGCATCTGACAACATGGACAATCACCTGAACATCCCTTATGTGCGATAGAAACTTATTGCCAAGTCCTGCACCTTGACTTGCACCTTTAACAAGGCCTGCTATATCAACAAATTCAACAACGGGTGGCGTTATCTTTTTGGGTTTTACAAGCTCTGCAAGTTTGTATAAGCGTTCATCCTTTACTTCTGCTATGCCGATATTTGGATCTATCGTGCAGAATGGAAAATTTGAACTTTCGGCATTTCCTTTACTCAATGCATTAAATGTTGTTGATTTGCCAACATTAGGCAGGCCAACTATTCCACACTTAAATCCCATTTTATCTCCTTACAAGCCACTTTCTTTTAGTTTTCTTGCCTGTTCATCAACAATTAGAGCTTCTATTAGCTCATCCAGTTCACCTTCCATAATGCTATCCAATTTATACAGTGTCAAGTTTATCCTGTGGTCTGTAACCCTGCCTTGTGGAAAGTTGTATGTTCTTATGCGTTCTGATCTATCGCCTGATCCGATCTGGCTTCTTCTTTGTTGGGCTATCTCTTCTTCCTTTTGTCGTCTGTAAAAGTCATATAGCCTTGATTTTAATATCTTCATAGCCTTTTCTTTGTTTTTAAGCTGCGATTTCTCATCTTGACAGCTAACCACCATACCTGTTGGCAGGTGCGTAATTCTAACAGCTGAATCCGTTGTATTTACATGCTGACCGCCGTGTCCGCTTGCTCTAAACACATCTATTCTTAAATCTTCTGGTTTTATCTCGATGTCTATATCTTCTGCTTCTGGTAGGACTGCAACGGTTGCTGCAGATGTGTGTATTCTGCCTTGAGATTCTGTTATTGGTATGCGCTGAACCCTATGCGTGCCACTTTCGTGTTTGAATAGAGAATATGCGCCTTTGCCTTTTATCTCTGCGACTATCTCTTTTATGCCGCCTGTATCTGATAGGCTTTTGCTTAAAACTTCAACCTTAAAGCCCTTTTTTTCGGCAAATCTTGAATACATTCTAAATAAGTCAGCGGCAAATAGCGCTGCTTCTTCACCGCCTGTTCCCGCTCTGATTTCTAAGATAACATCCTTTTCGTCGGCTTCATCTTTGGGCAGAAGCAGAAGTTTTATCTGTTTTTCTAATTCTGGTAAGCGTTCTTTTAATGTTTTTAGTTCTTCTTTGGCTAATTCCTTTAGTTCTTCGTCTTCAAGCAGTTCTTCGTTTTCTTCTATCTGCTTTAGAAGTTCGTTATATTCCTTTGCCTTTTCAACGATTGGCGTTAATTTTTTTAACTCACTGCTTAAGTTTTTATATTTCTCCATATCGTTTATTATGTTTGGGTCTGAAAGTTGTGCTTCTATCTGGTTGTATTTCTCTTCTATCTCTTTAAGCTTCTCTTTAAGCATTGTTCCCTCCGATTCTAAATTCGCTTAATCTTTCATCGCTGATTGGTTGTGTGTCTATTACAAATTCTCTTTTGCCTTCAAATACGAGATTTTTTGCCTTTTTTGAGTATCGCTTTAGAATGGCTGCAGCGGTTAGAATTGTGTCCATGTGTGGTTCTTTTAAGAATAATCCGACAGCGCATGGTGCATCAATGCAGCGTATCTTTGGTAGGTCTTTGAAGTTTTCTAAAAACAGTTTTGATTCCATCTCATTTCTTGATACGATAAATTTCGCTCCGTAAATCCTGAAGTGTCTTCCAAATCTTATCAATTTTATGGCGTTTTCGTCGTATATCTCATCTCTATTTAGCATTTCTTTGATTTTTAGGCTAAATTGTGGGTCTGTTAGAAGACATCCGCCAGCTGGTGTCTCAAAATTTTTTATACCCAACTTTTCTGCTAATTCAAACTGGGATTTTCTTGACCTTCCTTGAATACACAAAAGATTTTCTTTTTTTATTAAGCCTTCTTTTTCCATTAATGTTTCTGGCAGACACTTTGCAGAGAGTGGTCTTAGCACAAGGTCTTTTAGTCCTGCTTCCTTTTCTATTAGTCTTAGAATTGAATATGACCTTTGGCTCATTGGCCTTTGGCCTAATACTTCGCCTGTTATGATAAATGTTGCGCCAACTTCTTCTGCAAACTCTTTGGCTTTTTTGTAAAAGAAGATTTTGCAGTCTATGCAGGGATTTAGATTTTTGCCGTATCCGTATTTTGGTTTTTTTAGCATATCTATATAGGCATCTTTGTCTTCGATTATGTTTAAATCAAGACCAAATGGTTTTAGCTGCTCTTTAAGTTTTTTTTCATCTTTTGGATAAAAAGGCGTCTTTACAAACAGCGGGAATACTTCAAAACCGAGATTTTTTATCAGCAGTGTAGATAGTAAGCTATCAAGCCCACCAGAGTATAAACTTATGCATCTTTTGTTTAACTTCATATCTTTCTATGCTTGTTTTATTTAGGATTCGCCCATTATGTAGATTGATGGCAATTCTCTGTACTGTTCGTTGTAATCCATGCCAAAGCCGACGATGAAGCCTTCATCTAAATCAAATAGATAATAGTCTGGCTGTATCTCTTCTTCTCTGCGTTCGTGTTTGTTGACGGCAACGCAGATTTTACACTCTTCTGCTCCATTTTTTAGCATAAACTCTTTGACCTTCTTTATTGTTTTGCCTGTATCGAGAATATCGTCAACAATTATGCAGGTTTTACCCTTTAAATCGACAGATGGTTTTTTAAGCCACTCTATATTGCCTGTACTTTGGGTGCCTGCATAACTTTTTACTCGGATACTGTCTAAAATCGGCTTATTCTTCATTTTGCTTAAAAGTTTTTCAAAAAATGGCTTTCCGCCCTTTTCGATGTAAAGCATTACTGTTTTGTTCTCTTTGCCTTCAATCTCTTTGTCTAATTTTTTTGCTAACTCTTCTGTTTTTTTGTCTATCTCCTTCTCTTCAAACAACAGCTTCACTTTAGCTCTCCACAATGTCTATTTTTTCGCCACACTTTGGGCATTTTCCGTCTTTTATAGAATTTGAAACGACTTCAAAGCCGTATCGTGCTATTAGAAGACTGCCGCAGTTTGGACAGTATGTATGTTCGCCTTCGTCTGATCCTATGTTGCCTACATAGACATACTTTAGACCCATTGATAGGCCGATCTGTCTGACATTTTTAACGACGCTTATAGGTGTTGGTTCGACATTATCAAACTGATAAGCTGGATGGAATCTGCTGACATGCCAGGGAATAGCAGGGTCTATGTTTTTTATGTGTTCTGCTATCTGCATAAGCTCTGCTGGGTCGTCGTTTGCGTTTGGTATGATTAGCGTTGTAACTTCAACCCAAATACCTTTTGATTTCATGTATTCAATGGAATCAAGCACAGGTTTTACCCTTGCTCCACCGCATATCTGCAGATAGAATGCATCAGAAAACGATTTTAAATCCACATTTACAGCGTCAATCAGACCATCCATCATATCAATTGCTTCTTTTGTCATATATCCGTTTGTTACGAATATGTTTTTTAATCCTTTCTCTTTTGCTATTCTTGCCGTATCGATGGCATATTCGAAGAATATGGTTGGTTCTGTATATGTGTATGCTATTGATTTGCAGCCTGTCCGTAGGGCATCTTCAACAACCTTTTCTGGCGGATAATCATCGCCAACAATCTTGCCTTTGTACATCTTTGGATACATACTTATCTGCCAGTTTTGACAGTAAAGACACCTAAAATTGCATCCAACTGTTGCAATGGAGTATGAAAGTGTTCCTGGCAGGAAGTGATAAAGTGGCTTTTTCTCTATTGGATCAACGGCTTTTGCCACTGTTTTCCCATAAACAAGCGAATAGAGTGTGCCGTCAATATTCTTTCTTACATCGCATACACCGACTTTGCCTTCACTTATTTTGCATCTAAAAGCACACAAATTGCATTGAACCTTTTTATCTTCAAGCTTCTCTTGTAAATAGGCTTCTTTCATTTTTTACCTCACAATAACAGGCTAACTAAAGGGTTTACGATTGCATAAAAGATAAAATCAAACACGCCAAGAATCAGAAGCCCAATAACTATATAGATACCGTATGGCTCTATCTTTTCGAAATTGTAAGCCCATCTTGGTGGTAAAAAAGCTGCCAAAATCCTTCCACCATCTAACGGCAATATGGGTATCAGATTAAAAAATGCAAACAGTAGATTAAGCTGAACACCGTATATGCCTGTTAATATCAGTGGTTGTGCTATTGCAGGTGGAATGGGTAAAAATATTGCTATCTTGTATATAATGGCAAATACGATTGCAAGGATTAAGTTTGCAGAAGGTCCTGCTGCTGCAACGATGGCTGAATCCCTTTTTGGGTTTCTTAAAGCAAAGAAGTTTACAGGCACAGGTTTTGCCCAGCCAAAGAGAATCGGCGAATGCATTATAATTAAAATCAAAGGCAAAATAATCGTGCCAAATGGGTCTATGTGTGCAATTGGGTTAAGCGTTAGCCTGCCTGCGAATTTTGCCGTGTTATCGCCAAGTTTATATGCCACATAGCCATGACTTACTTCGTGAAATACAACAGCCGTTAGAAACGGTATAACCATCAAAAAAATCTGCGGGTCAATCATTTGTCTTTTACCTCCTTACAAAAGAATGCCTTAAAGAGCACAAAAAGTCAAGGTTTTAGAAAATAAATTCTTG
>CAYTZD010000058.1:0-7561 GCA_964442345.1 uncultured Hippea sp.
GGGTGGACAATCTTGTTGGATTAAGCAAAGTATAAATATAACTTAGAAGTGCTAAGCGTGTTTTTTCTTTGGAAAGAATATGGCTTTTGAGAAGTAATAGACCAAAAACGCTACGATTATGCCAGCTATCACATCGGTTAAATAGTGATATCTAAGAACAACTGTTGCAAGTATAAGCGAAAGAACAATAGGCAAGAGAATTAAAGCTATTTTTCTATTCTCATTCCAAAACAGCATAACGACAAGCAAGGAGATTTCTGTGTGTCCGCTTGGGAAACAGTCCTGTTTTATGTGTTCAAGTGAGTTTAGAAGTGGATGGACAAAATTGAATATAGCACCACCATGCAGCGGCATATTTTCAAGATAAGCAAGGCTGTATCGTGGTCCTATGGCAGGCAAGATTATGTATCCAAGATAAGAGATATAATAACCTAAAGATAGAGCAAAAAGCGTAAAGCTGAGCTTCTTAATCTCTTTTTTCTTATAAAGGTAGTATATGATAAAAAACGGCAGAAGGTAGTAGGCAAGATATGAGATTTGAAGATAATCAACGACACCTTTTATGTTGAGAAAATTAAACAGTTTGGCTGCATCTGTGCCAAGAATAAATCTATCCATGTGAATTAAAATATAATCCTTATTCTTTGGATTGATAAACGGCACGATAAAGCCTAACGATTCAAATACAAAGCCTATGAAAAAATAGGGATAAAAATAACGCATAAGCCTAAAGAAACGATTTACATTCTCGTTGTGAATCAAAAACAGCGTTGCAGCTATGATTGCAGCATACATAAATAAAATCGGCAGCGGATTTGGAATTTTAGAGTAGTTTAGCGCGACTATAAAAAACATAAACAGGTAAAACCCTATGTTCACATAATCAAACAGGCGAATGTTGTTTTTCATGTTATAATTTCAATACTCTCTGCAATAGTTATGACACCTTCGCTTTGAGAAAAGTAATCACCGTCTATCTGAATCTTTGTGCTTTTGATTGTTATCTCTTTATCTGTGATTACCTTGTGGGCAAAAGGAAGGTTAATATAATTATGAATACCGCTAAACAAAACCGCATTGTAGTAAGGCAGAAGAAGTTTTCTATTTTTGCATTCGCAGAAGAAAAGTTCAAACTTTGGTTCTCTTAAATCAACACTTTTTGAGATTTTAAATTTTCCCGCATAATGTTTTATCTTTGAGACAATAGCCCATAAAACCAAATATTCTTTATCACCTATCTTTAGCTTAAAACATTTGGAATCTTTTTCTAAATAAGCCTTTATGCCGCCTATGACATAGGCAAGCTTTCCTGAAAACTTTTTCACTGTTAGATCAACATTATATACACTTTCTGCATCAAAGCCAGCACCTACCATTAGTATAAAATATCTTTCGTTAATCTTGCCCAGATACGCTTTGATTTTTTTACCTTTTATTATTGCTTCTGTGGCTTTTTCTATGCTTGGTGAACCAAATAATTCAATTGCGAGCACATTTGTCGTTCCAGCAGGTAAAACAGCCAGCGTTGATTTTTTTAACGGTGCATTTATTATCTCGTTTATTATCCCATCACCGCCAAACCCTGCGATTATATCGTATAGTCCATCTATTTTTTTTGCTATTGTCGTTCCATCACCAGCCTTTTTTGTTATGAATGTATCGACTTGTTTTCCGTTTTCTTTTAATTTTCTAACAACCCACTTGAGTTTTCTCAAAGAGAAGTTATGAGCAGCAGGATTTGCAATAATAGCTATCATAAGTCAACCACCATACCGTCGTAAGCAGCAACAACATCAACACCTGTATCAGCAGAAATCCTTTTTGCCACTTCCCACGGTTTTTCTTTTAAGAAAGAGAGTCCAAAGTGCGTGATTATCAGCTTTTTAGGTTTAAATTTGTCAACAAACCTGTATACATCTTCTGCGGCAAGATGCTTGAAATTCGTCCTTCTTTTGCAAAAAACTGTATTCATTATAACAATTTTAGATTTATAACAATCTGCAAGTTCATCAAAGTATGCCGTATCGGGAATAAAAGCAAAGCCGTAAGATTTATAAGAGAAAACAGCGCCGTAGGTTTCTGTTGTGTGTTGGTGTTTGCATTTTACTTCGATTCTAACGCCATCAATATCGTATGTCTCAAACTCCTTTTGATTGATTAGCGTATAATTTTTTCTATTGTAAAGCAGAATTACAGGATCTATATCTGTGGCTTCATGCGGTGCAAACACAACACCACGCTTTTGGTGTCCACCTTCAGTCATCGATTCAATGATTGTGTTTATATCTGCGCTATGGTCTAAATGTCTGTGGCTTAAGAATATTGCGCTTAACTTGTTGGGATGTAGCTTATGTTTTAGTGCTTCAATTAACGCACCAGGACCTGGATCTATTGCAAACAGCTTACCGTTTAGCTTAAACCAGATACCACCTGATTTTCTTATCTGATTAAAGACGGTAAATCTGCCGCCGCCTGTGCCTAAGAATATAAGCTGATTGTCCGATACTGTATTTATCCTTGCCATCTTAAATAAGCAAAAGAATCATCGGCCGATTCAATAATGCCCTTTGCAACGCCTTTTTTGTATTTTTCAACCAAAACGGGAAAATACCAGCTTGATATAGCTTTAAAAAATAGTTTGTTTTTTCTTCTTATCTTTGTTGATTCAACAATAACTTCACATTCACTTTTTACCTTTGAAAGCATACTTTCTCTTCTCTTTTTTGCAAAAAGTTCCCTTAGAAGTCTGTTTCTTTCCCTTACTATGGGACCTTTTGGCAGATATCCTTTTATGTTTGCTGCAGCCGTTGAAGGCCTTTTTGAATAACTAAATACATGTCCAAAGCTTAAAGGCAGTTCTTCTATAAATCTATAGGTTTTCTCAAATTCTTCTTCTGTCTCATTAAAGAAGCCTACGATTACATCCGTTCCGACAAATATGTCCTTCTTGTGGCAATACTCAACGATTTCTTGATACTGTTTTGTCTTATAATCCCTGCCCATAAGCCTTAAAATCTTATCGCTTCCAGACTGCAGTGGTATATGAAGATGCTTCGCAAATCTACCAGATGCGATTATATCTATTAATTCTTTATCAACATACATCGGTTCGATTGAGCTTATCCTTATCCTAAAATCGCCTGTTAGTGAATCTATCCTTTTTAATAGCTTCTTAAAATCCTTATATGAGCCAATATTTGTCCCTGTAAGCACTATCTCTGAGAATCTCTCCTTTAAATTGTTTATCTCTTCTATAATTAAGTTTGGGTCTTTGTCTCTTTCTTTTCCTCTTAGTTTTGGAATTATGCAGTATGTGCAGTGATTGTTGCAGCCTTCTTGAATCTTTATAAACGCCCTGCTTTTTCCCAGATATTGAGTGAGTATCTCATTTAAAGGATAATTCTTTGTCTCTTCGGATATATCTGAGATGTTGTTTTTTATAACTTCAACAATCCTTGTTTTGTATGAGTTTCCAACAAGTATAAACTGACTTTTCAGTCCTTCTTCAAGATAACTATCGCAGCCTGTATATATAACTTTGCCTATTTTTGATAGTTTTTTTGCCAGCATTCTTGATTCTTTTGATGCCTTTGATGTTACAGCGCATGAATTTATAATGTAAAAATCGCACTGCTTGTCTATTGAATCTATCTCAAAGCCGCTTTTTGTAAGTTGTTGCATCATCTGCTGTGTCTCGTATTGGTTGAGTTTACAACCAAAGGTGGCTAAAGCTACTCTCATAGGGTTCCTTTTGTGGTTGGTGTCTGCTGGACTTCTTTTATTGCCATTGATAAGCTTTTTGCGACGGATTTAAAGATTGCTTCTGCTATGTGGTGTTTGTTTGTTCCGTATAGCTGCTTGATGTGTAATACCATACCTGCATTGTATGCAAATGCCCTAAAGAATTCTTCAATTAGCTCTGCATCGAAGTTGCCTATGTTTCCGAAGATTCTGCAGTCGTAATTTAGAAAGAATCTGTTGCAAATATCCATACTTGATAAGACAAGTGCATCATCCATTGGTATGATGGCATATCCGTAGCGTGCAAAATTCCTATTTTCAAGGGATTTTTTTAAGGCTTGGCCAAGCAGTATGCCAACATCTTCAACCGTATGATGAAAATCCACTTCTAAATCGCCCTTTGCTTCAATGGCTAAATCTATGCCAGAGTGTTTTGCTAAAGCAGAAAGCATGTGGTCAAAGAACCCAATGCCCGTATTTATATCAAATTCACCTGTTCCATCAATGTCGATTGTTATGTTTATCGCTGTCTCTTTCGTTATTCTTTTTAAATTTAGTTTCATCTATCACGCTCCACGATTAGTTTTGCTATATCGATTAATGGTTTGCTGCCATTTAAATCCTTAATCTCATCAATTGCCATATCCTTTAGCTTCTGTGCAGTTTTATATGAATTTTTAAGTCCATAGACCTTTGGATAGGTCAGGGTGTTATTTATCTCATCAACCTTCTTTTTGCCTAATTTCTTCTCATCGCCAACAACATCCAAATAATCGTCTATAATTTGAAAGGCAACACCAGCATAAAGTCCATATTTCTCTATTCTTTTTAATTCTTCTTTATTTGGATTGCCGCAGATTGCACCGCTTACGACACTTGCCTGAATAAGCTTTGCCGTCTTGTGCTTGTGTATGAAGTTAACAAGCATCTTTGGTGAATGTTTCTTAAGCCTTTCTCGTGCCGCTAAAACATCAACAACCTGGCCAACAACCATACCGCCTATGCCTGCATTATTCGATATCCACTTTATTATCTCTATCTTCCTTTTCTCATCTAAAGGTGATTCTGCAATTACGCTAAATGTGTATGTGTTTAGTCCATCTCCTGCAAGTAAAGCCAGATCTTCGCCAAAAACCTTGTGATTTGCAGGTTTGCCGCGTCTAAAGTCGTCGTTGTCCATAACAGGCAAATCATCGTGAATTAAAGAGTAAGCATGCATAAGTTCAATTGCTGCAGCGATATGAACTGCCTTTTGAATATCTGCATCAAACATCTCAGCAGCTGTTAAAACAAGCATTGCCCTTATTCTCTTGCCGCCACTTTTTGGTGTGTAGAATAGGGCTTCTCTAAAGATGTCGGGAAATCTCTTCTGTTTGGATAGTTTTTCTATAAAATCGTCAACCATCTCTTTGAAAAGATTAAGCTTCATCTGAGAAATCCTTTGTCTCTAACTGGCCGTTTTTTATGCCTGTTATAACCTTTATCCTGTTTTCTGCTTCCTGAAGTTTCTTTGAGCAGAAATCAACCAGCTTCATACCTTCTTCGTATAGCTTTATTGCTTCGTCAAGATTGATATCTTCGCTTTCAAGCTTTTTTGCTATCTCTTCCAATCTCTTTAAGGCTTCTTCAAAGTTTTCCATCTTAAAGACTCCAGTAGGTCTTTCCATTTAGTTTATTTTTATCAACCACACCTTTAATGTCAACAAAAACACCATTTTTGTCAAGATATTCAATAAATTTATCCAGATTGTTTAAAAATGCCTCGTGTTTTACTGCAAGTATGACAAGGTCGTATGAATCCTTTAGTGCTTTTTCGCTTTTTAATTCGATAGAGTATTCTTGTTTTACTTCTTTTTCGTCTGCAAGCGGGTCGAACACATCAACATCGACGCCGAATTCTTTAAGTTCTCTATATACATCAACCACCCTGCTGTTTCTTATGTCGGGAACATTCTCTTTAAATGTTATACCTAAAAGTAAAGCCTTTGCACCAAGAACTGTTTTTCCGTTTTTTATAAGTCTTTTTATGGCTTCTTTTGCTACATATTCGCCCATAGAATCGTTTATCCTTCTACCTGCCAAAATCACTTCTGGGTGATAGCCTATCTCTTGGGCTTTGTATGTCAAATAGTAAGGATCAACGCCTATGCAGTGTCCGCCTACAAGGCCAGGTTCAAAAGCTAAGAAGTTCCACTTTGTTTTTGCAGCTTCAAGCACTGCGTATGTGTTTATACCCATTATGTTGAATATCTTTGAAAGTTCGTTCATTAAGGCAATGTTTAGGTCTCTTTGTGTATTCTCTATCACCTTGGCTGCTTCTGCTGTCTCTATGGATTCTGCGATAAATATATTGTTGTTATTCATTGCACCATAAATCTTTGCCAGGAATTCAGCCGTTTCTCTGTTGCATCCACTTACAACCTTTGTGATTTTATCTGGCGTGTGGATTTTATCGCCTGGGTTTATTCTTTCTGGTGAATATCCAACAAAAAAGTCTTCACATGCCTTCAAGGATGAGATGTTTTCAAGAATAGGGACGCACTCCTTATTTGTTGCCGTTGGATAGACGGTTGATTCATAAACCACAACATCGCCCTTTTTTAGGTGTCTTGCAACCGTTTCTGTAGCTGATAGCAGTGGCTTAAGGTTTGGTAGCTTATGCTCATCAATTGGTGTTGGAACGGCAACAATAAATAGGTTTGCTTCATCAAGTATGGTTTCATCTGATGAGAATTCTATGTTGTTCTCTAAAAAGTTTACACCTTCAAGTTCGCCTGTGGAATCTATGCCTTTTTTTAGTTCTTCAACCCTTTCTTTTTTTATGTCAAATCCTATGCAGTTGAAATGCTTTGAAAGATGATAGAGAAGTGGCATACCAACATAACCAAGACCAATAACTGCAATCTTTTTGGTTCTGTTTTTAAACTCTTCAAAGTTCATTTTGACCTCCGCCTATTTTATCATCAAAAACGCTATAGCTATCAAAATCCTGTAAAATCCAAATACTTCAAGTGTATATCTACTTACAAAACTTATAAATGTCTTAACCGCAACTAAAGCAGAAAAAAACGAAACAACAAACCCAACAGCTATTAGATGCCATTGGGATGTCGTTATAGATAGTCCGCTTTTGTATATATCATAACCCGTTGCTGCAAACATCGTTGGTATGGCAAGCAAGAAGGAAAATTCAACGGCTTCTTTTCTTGATAATCCCATAAACATGCCGCCAATTATACTACTTGCAGAACGACTTGTTCCTGGTATCACAGCCAATGACTGAACAAGACCAATGACTGCGGCTTTTTTGTAAGATAGTTTATCAATTGTTTTATCCGTTGGGTGTTTCTTGAAGTATCTCTCTATAAAAATGAGAAGTATGCCGCCAACGGCCAGAGACCACACAACAATATGCGGGTTAAACAGATACTCCTTTATCATTTTGTAAAGCAAAAAACCAACTATGCCAGTTGGTATAAATGCGGCTATTATTCTAAACCATAGATTCAAATCTCTTTTTAATCTATTGAAATACAAAAAAACAACACTCAAAATGGCTCCAAGTTGAATAACAATCTCGAAAGTCTTGGTAAAGTCTGTCTGTGGAATACCCAATAGTTTGCTTGCAAGTATTAGATGTCCAGTTGATGAGATAGGCAGAAATTCTGTTAAACCTTCTATAATCCCCAAAATCACAGCATCGATTAAATTCACCGTTTTTCACCTTCTTGACTTTAATGTTTGAACAAAACCACCAGCAACAATTAAAGCGCCACCCGTTAGTTTATAAAAATCAGGTGTATCTTTAAAGAAAATAAAT
>CAYTZD010000059.1:0-7338 GCA_964442345.1 uncultured Hippea sp.
ACCACAATCATCCAGAGTGTTTTTGCTACTTTGCCGTTTTTGGTTAAAGCCATGATGCCCACCCGTTGAACTTTTTTTGTTAGTTTTGGTGCTTTTATAAATACAAGGTTACCCTTTCTGTCTGCTTTTACCCAGCCGCATTGAGAGCAGTAAACCTTAAACGAGTTTGGTTTGTATTGGTCTATATTCCTTACAATTCCACCAATAATTGAAGGTTGATTGGTCTCTCCTATATCGGGTATTCTCTTTTTAACTTCAAGGTATGTCTCGTTTAATATCTCTTTAAAATGCTTCATCGTTGACCAGTATTTGCCTAAGATGGGTTGTCTTGGAAGAAGCCATAGTGGTGTATTTTTGTTTAAAGCTGTTGCATCTTGCGTTAGGATTGCTTTAAAGCCCAGCTCTTTAGCACTCTCTATAACGGCTTTGTTGTAATCGCCATAGGGTATGGCAAAGGCATAAGGCTTGTATCCCAAATACTTTTTAAAAAACTCAATACTTTTTTGAAGGTCGTCTTTTATCCAGTTTTTATACTCTTCTTTTGTTAATCCTTCAGGTGGATTTATAAAGCGTGGGTGTGAATAGCTGTGCGATTGAAAGTCTATATTGCACTGCTGCATTATTTTTATCTGTCTCAGTGTCAAATAGTCTGGATAGTGTTTCTCTACTGCTTCTGTTGGAATAAATACGCTTGCTGGTATCTTATATCTTTTTATAATAGGAAAGGCGTTTTTGAATATGCTTTTGTATCCATCGTCAAATGTTATAACAACGCACTTTTTTGGCAGGTCTTTCTTCTCTTCTATCAGATTGACCAGCTTTTTTAATGGGATTATCTTGTAATGGTTTTCTATTAAATATTGCATCTGCTTTTTGAAGGTCTCTATTGATACATTTGTGCTTGGTGTTCTGTTGTCTCCAATCTTGTGATAGATTAAAATTGTGCAGGCATTTGCTTTAAGTATTGCAAAAGTGATGATAATTAGCGTCAATGTCGCTATTTTTCTCATTTTTCAATCTCCTTAACTATCTCTTTTTTGATTTTTTCGATTATCTCTTCAAATAAAGGCAGAAGCCTTTTTCTGTCTGTTCCTGCAAGTATAACAAACATTATATCATCACCAATTTTTAGTGTTCCTTTATTTATCCAGATAACGCACTTCTCAACAAAGCTTTGCTTGTTTGCATACTCTATGAGTTCTTTTAGCTTTTTCTCATCGTAGTTAAGCTCCATAAAGCTGATTTTTCTTCCATCTTTTGATGTTGCCCTGACAATGCCGTTGTGCAGAAGTATCATGCCAAGATTGTCAATATTTGAGCTGTTTTTTATCTCTTCTATCGTTCTGTTTACATCAAACATCTTCATAGTGTATCTCTCTCCCTTCAAAGTTTCTAAAAATGTATCTGTTTTTGACTCTTTTTATTATTCTGTCTGGTTCTAAAACTACTTTACCGCCGCCTTCTGGTAGGTCGAATGCATAAACTGGCATACATAGACCGCTAATTCTAAATCTTAAGTTTTCTATGATTTTTAATGCCTTATCAATTGAGACCCTGTAATCTTCATTGGCTTGAGCCTGATCGCACCCAAATAGATAATAAGGTTTTATGCCTATCTCTACAAGTTTGCAGAATAGCTTTTCAAGTGTATGTGAATTGTCGTTTATGCCTTTAAGCAGCACAGTTTGAGAGACTATACTTATGCCAGATTCAATTAACGCCCTTGCTTTTGTTTTGAATAGCTCTGTTATCTCATCAGGATGATTAATGTGGATTGCAAGCCAGAGTGGCAGATATTTTTTTAAGATGTCTATTAATCTTTTATCTATGCGTTGTGGGAATGCCGTTAATACCCTGCTTCCTATGCGTATAATTTTTATGTTAGGTATGTCTCTGAATGTTTTTAATATCTTCTCAAGTTCGCTATTTGGTAATGTCAAGGGATCGCCGCCACTTATTAACACTTCTCTTATGCTTGGATGGTTTCTTATGTAATCTTCTGCTTCGTTTAAATCGAAACCGTCAAACCTATCCCAGTTGTGCTTTCTAAAGCAGAAGTTGCAGTATGCGAAGCATCTATTTGTTATTGTTAATACCACCCTGTCTGGGTATCTATGTATTAAGCCCTTTGCTTTGGTAAATCTTTTTTCGTTTAGCGGGTCTTCTGTGCCGTTTTGTTTTAAGAGTTTTGTTTCGAATTTGAACTGTTTTTTTATTCCTTCTTTGTGGATTATAGATGCCAAATACCCGTTTAGTTTTACATTAGCCATCTTTCAAAGTATAATTAAAGGGAAGGAAAAAGCAATGATTTTGAGATTGGATCATTTAACTGCAGGGTATAATGAGAAAGGCATAGTTTATGCAGATATGGAGATAAACAGTGGTTTGAATTTGCTTATGGCTTATTCTGGCTCTGGCAAATCAACACTGCTAAAGACAATAGCACTTCTGATTAAGCCTATCTCTGGCTTTGTGATTTTTGACAATAAAAAGATAAAAGAGAGAGACGAATTCTGGCAAAGAGAGTGCATAATGCTTAAACAGGGTGATTTTTTCTTTATTGATACGGTTCTCGATACGCTGCTTATACCGTTTGAATTTAACTCACATCGCAATAAGGTTTTTAATAGAAGTGAAGCGATAAATCTTCTTGAACTGTTTGGGATGGATGAGAAGTTTTTAAACTTAAAGGTTGATGAGCTATCCGGTGGAGAAAGACAAAGGGTTGCATTGATAAGGACTTTGATGCTTAAACCGTCTGTTCTGCTTTTAGATGAGCCAACAACCGGATTGGATAGCGACCTTGTTGAGACGGTTTTTGAATTTTTGAAAAGCTACTGCAAGAATAGGGTGTGTATTGCTGTTTCACATGAAACATCGGCTGTTAAATTTGCCGATAGGATTCTAACGATAGAAGGTGGAAGGCTTTATGGTAAAACAGATAACACCTGAAGGCTTGTTAATATCCTATCTATTGCTTTTGGTTGTTTTAGGCATTTCGTATTTTGAAAGGCTTAAGCTTGAAAAAGATATTCTAATCTCTTTTGTTAGAATGTCTATTCAGCTTTTTGCTGCAGGGTTTGCTCTCTCTTATATATTTGCTTGGGATAAGACCATTTTAAATATGTTAATTTACATCGCAATGATATACTTTGCATCAAGGATAGTAGTTAAACGCTCTGGTGTCGATTTCTCACATTTAACCGGATATATATTTGTTTCTATTCTTCTGTCGAGTTTTTTTGTTTTGACTGTTATGCTGTTTGGCGTTGTTGGTCTTAAATCTCTAAATGCCCGCTATTTTATCGTGCTTGCAGGTATGATAGTGGGTAATTCGATGAACTCGACAACCATAGGCATAGAAAGATTTTTCTCATCTTATAAAGAGAACAAGGGCAAGGTTGAAGATTTACTTTCTCTTGGAGCAACAGAAGAAGAAGCTTTAAGGTTTATAGGTAGGTCGGCGCTGAAGGCTTCTATTTTGCCGTCGCTTGCATCTGCAAGTGGGATGGGCATTGTCTTTCTTCCTGGTATGATGACAGGCCAGATTCTATCAGGTGTTAACCCAAATCAGGCAGTTTTTTATCAAATAAGTATAGTCGTTGCCATAACAACAACCGTTTGTTTATCTAACTATTTTATGATAAAAACATTAACTAAAGGATGGATTAAATTTAATTGACACGCTTTTGCTTTTAGAATATAAAAAATAGTTAGAAGTATGCAAAGGAGGGTTAGTGAATGAAGCATTCCAAGTTAAGAGAGTTAGCCTTAGAATATCACTCAAGGGGTGGAAAACCCGGCAAGATAGAAGTTAAACCAACAAAACCACTGCAGACACAAAATGATTTGTCGTTAGCTTATACACCTGGCGTTGCTGAAGTGTGTGAAGTTATAGCAGAAAACCCAAAGGCTGCCTATAAATACACATCAAAAAGCAATCTCGTGGCTGTTATATCTAACGGGACAGCCGTTTTGGGTTTGGGTAATATAGGTGCTCTTGCAAGCAAGCCTGTTATGGAAGGTAAGGGTAACCTATTTAAAAACTTTGCCGATATAGATGTTTTTGACATAGAGATAAATGAGACAGACCCTGATAAGATAATAGAGATAGTTGCCGCTTTAGAGCCAACCTTTGGTGGTATAAATTTGGAAGACATAAAAGCGCCTGAATGTTTCTATATAGAAGAAGAATTGAAGAAGCGCATGAAGATACCTGTATTCCACGATGATCAGCACGGAACGGCCGTTATAAGTGGGGCTGCTTTACTTAATGCGCTTGAGATAACAGGTAAGGATATATCAAAATGTAAACTTGTAGTCGTTGGGGCAGGTGCTGCAGGTATTGCTTGTGCTAAATTTTATATGACTCTTGGACTGAAAAGAGAAAATATTATAATGCTTGACTCCTTAGGTGTTATCTATAAGGGTAGAACGGAGAGGATGAATAAATACAAGGAGTTTTTTGCTGCCGATACATCAGCCAGAACACTTGAAGAGGCAATAGAAGGTGCCGATATATTTGTTGGTGTCTCAAAGGCCAATATACTTACAGAAGAGATGGTTAAAAAGATGGCTGATCCGCCGATTATTTTTGCTATGGCAAACCCAGACCCAGAGATAACATACGAAGCTGCAAAAAGGGCCAACCCAAATGTTATAATGGGGACAGGAAGAAGTGATTATCCCAATCAGATAAACAATGTTTTGGCATTCCCGTTCTTGTTTAGAGGTGCTCTCGATACACTTGCAACACAGATTAACGATGAGATGATGATGGCAGCAGCAAAAGCTTTAGCGCAACTTGCAAAGGAAGATGTGCCAGAAAGCGTTTTAAAGGCATACGGTGTTGAGAATCTCAAGTTTGGACCTGAATATATCCTGCCGAAACCATTTGATCCAAGGGTGTTATTCTATGTTGCGCCAGCTGTTGCAGAAGCAGCTATAAAATCCGGCGTTGCTCAAATAGATAAAAGCGAGTTTGATATAGAAAAATACAAAGAACAACTCAAGGAAAGATTAGACAAGACAAAGGCTGTAACAAGATACATTTACAACAAGGCAAAATCCGATCCAAAAAGGGTTGTATTCACAGAGACAACCGATGCAAATATCTTACGAGCCGTTCAAGATGCTTTGGAAGAAGGTATCGTAAAACCGATATTTATAGGCGCCCGAAGCTTTACAAAAGACGATGTGGCAAAGAAGATAAAAGAGCTTGGATTAAAAGAGAGTATGCTTGACAAGATTGAGTTTATAGATCCTTTGTATTACGAGAAGACAGAAAAGTATGCTGAGATGTTGTATCAAGAGAGAAAGAGAAAAGGTTTAACACGCAGAGAAGCATCCTATATTATGGAGCACAGGCCTAACTATTTTGCTGCTATGATGGTAAAAAGTGGCGATGCTGATTCTATGATTATAGGCGAAACATACAACTATCCGGCAGGTATAAGACCTGTTCTTACTGTGCTTGATAAAGAGCAGGATAGCGTTATTGCAGGTTTGTATATTATGATAATCAAAAATAAGATTTATGTGTTTGCAGATACGACAATAAATGTTGACCCGACAAGTGAAGATCTTGCTACTGTAGCTAAGGAAGCCGCATGCTTCTATGAAGATTTAACTGGCGATAGAGCTGTTGTTGCAATGCTTTCTTTCTCAAACTTCGGCAGCAACAATCAAGAAGATGCCCTAAAGGTTAGAAAAGCCGTTGAGATAGTAAAGCAGAAATATCCAGACATAATTGTTGATGGCGAGATTCAAGCCAATGTGGCAGTTGATAAAGATTTGATAGATAAATTCTATTCATTCAGCGACCTTGCTGATAAAGATGTGAATGTTCTTATATTCCCAGACCTTGATGCTGCAAATATAGCATACAAGCTGCTTTATAAGATGGGCGGTGCATATCCTATAGGTCCTATTCTTGTGGGACTAAAGCAGTCTGCTCATGTGCTTGAGATGGGTTCGAATGCGCAGATGATAGAAGATATGATAGCGATAGCATCGTTTGATGCTCAAAGAAAGGGATGTAAATAAAAATATATTTTGGGGAGGTGTTTTTTATGAGAAAAGGGCTTTTGCAAAGCTTGATGGTTTTGCTTGTTTTGGTGGTTTTTGTTATTCCATCGTTTGCTAAACCTATTGTTATCAAATTCAGCCATGTCGTTGCAGTGGATACGCCCAAGGGTAAGGCAGCTGAGTATTTTGCCAAGATAGTTAAGGAGAGAACGCACGGCAAGGTTATCGTCAAGGTTTATCCTAATGCAATGCTTTACAACGACAGAGCAGCTATTGAAGCCTTACAGATGGGTGCTATTCAGATGGCATGCCCAACAACAGCTAAATTTACCGGTTGGGTTCCACAGCTGCAGTTATTCGACTTGCCGTTCTTGTTTAAAAACTCAGAGCATTTGCACAAGGTTATGGATGGTGCTGTAGGCAAAAAGCTTCTTAATATGCTTAGAAAAAAGGGTCTTTTGGGTTTGGCTTACTGGGATAATGGTTTTAAGGTTCTTTCAAACAGTAAGCATCCCATCGTTCTTCCTAAGGACTGCAAGGGTTTGAAGTTTAGAATTATGTCTTCAAGGGTTTTGGAAGCTCAATTTAAGGCTTTGGGTGCAAGCCCACAGGTTTTGCCTTTCTCTGAAGTCTATTCTGCTTTAGAACAGGGCGTTGTTGATGGTTGCGAGAATCCATGGTCTAATCTTTATACAAAGAAATTCTATGAAGTTGCTCCTTATACGACAGAGACATACCACGGATATTTAGGTTATATTCTTGTTACAAATGCAAGATTTTGGGATAAACTTCCAGAAGATATCAAAAAGATTCTCGAAGGATGTATAAAGGATGCTACAGCTTATGAGAGAAAGTTAGCCGAAGAGCTTACCAAAAAACAGAGAGCTTTGGTTCTTAAAGACCCGAAGGTTAAGGATGTAGTCCTTACACCAGAGCAGAGAGAAGTCTGGAGAAAAACACTTTCTAAGGTTTATCCAAAGTTCTATGATGTTATAGGAAAGGATTTGATTGAAGAAGCAATAAAAGAAGGTGAAGGGATGTAATAAATTAAAAAAAAGGGGGGGCTTTTGCCCCCTTTCTTTTTTAGGGGAGTAAGAGAACTATGAGAAAAACCCTTGAGAAGATAGACAATATTCTTGGTGTTATAGACAAAACATTAATGATTATTTTGGCATCTTCTGCCACCATACTTGCTTTTGTTAATGTCGTTGCGAGATATGTTTTTAATGCAAGTATAGTATGGGCAGGAGAACTTACGACATATCTGTTTATCTGGATGACGCTTTTTGGTGCAAGCTATGGTTTTGAAGT
>CAYTZD010000060.1:0-7312 GCA_964442345.1 uncultured Hippea sp.
AAAATATGGATAGACAAACTTATCAAGTGGAGAAGAAAAATAATCGAAGCAAGGTCGGCTATAGCCAACATCAACCCTTCTGCTATAAGGGATGATCTGGCTTTAAGCGAAGATGAAGATAATGTATTAAAGGAACTTGGAATCCAATCAAAAACAGTAGAATTTATGGTAAACACCTTCAGAAGCAGAACAACAAAAAACATCCTGGTGATAAATCAAGATACACTATCAATAAAAGAGAGTATCCGCATAAAGGAAGGGCTTAGCCAGATTGGTATGCACCTAAATTTAATCCTATTAAACAAGAAAGGCTTAATCGAGAAAAGCAATAGCGAAAAAGAGATAGAACAGATATTCGAAAACATACCCATAAAACATGTCCCATTCTTAAAGGATGCACCATCGGATAAAAAGACCTTAATAAAATTGGCAGAAAATTGGGCAGATACCCTTATCAATGAATAAATACTTTACTTTACTGATTGGCTTAAGTGTTGTCATAAGCATTCTTTACATAGCCGGCTATAAACAGAATGTAAATCTAATGAAATCCATAGCAAAAACCTTAGAAGATGCATTAAAACCCAAAGACAAGCTATACACCTACTTAGGTGGCGTTTTGGGATTTGCCGTTGATTACAAAGTTGACGGATTTAAAAAGGTTCATGCAACATTGAGACTAATACCAAGACAAAGCGTTTTGTATCTTCCCTTCATGTTTCTAACAAGCGGAAAAGACACACTTCAGTTGATGTTCTATACAGAAAAACCCATAAACAGCGAATTTCACATCATAAAAGAAGGTTTTTTGAGTTTTCTTACAAAACCAAAGATATACAACAGAGAAAAGCTAAAAAGCAAAAATATAAAGATAAAAGGTAAAAAATGGGAGATGCTATACGAAGATGAGAAAGATTATAAGTTTGTAAAGCTGGTAGAGTTATTCGACACCAAATACTTTAGCCACTTAGCCATAACAAAGGAAAACAGCATCGTCTATATAAAACTTGAATTCTATAGACTAAATTACAACCACCTAAAAACATCCCTTCAGAAAGCAAAAAGATTTATAGAAAGCGCCGTATAAATCATCTCATCCAATCTTCTACTTTATCGTTCCTTTTAAACACCGTTCCTGTAAATAAACCAACCAACACGCCATCTTCTCTTTTTATCTCAATTCTATAGATGGCAGTGTGTTTGGTGCTTGTCTCTTCTTTGGCTATAGCTTTTAGTATGTTTCCCTTTTTACTGGAAGCAGGAAAGCTTATATGGGCGTTCAAAGCCACAGCCACCTGACCATAACTGTTTGACGCCACAGCAAAGGCAAAATCGGCAAGTGCATAGATAGCCGCTCCATGTGTAATCCCAACCGCATTCAACATCTTATCCGTTACTTCCATCTCCACGACGCACCTTCCCAAATCCGCTTCAGTTACCTTCATCCCAAAGTTTATCGCTATCTGGTCGTTTTTACTCATCCATTGGGCAATCTCCCAAGCTTTGTTCATTTTTTACCTCCATTTTATAAACTACAGATTGCAGGCAAGCATCTCACCTACAAGATACAAAGAACCCGCAGCAACTATAGATTTACAATTATCGGTTAAAGCTTTATTCAAAGCATCGTTTACGCTATTAAACAGTTCAACCTTACCTGTATAATTATGAATTTTCAAAAATTCTTCAATATTTTCTGGCTTTTCTGCAAGCCTATACTTCAAAGAAGGCAATTTAATATTTTTAAACCTATCTGCCAATAGCAAAACATTGCTTTTCCAATCCTTGCTTTTTAAAGTCGCAAAAATCAAGCATGAATCATCAAAGTCAATTCTTTCTTCAAGCAATCCCAGAAGATTTTCAATCCCTGCTTTATTGTGTGCACCATCAATAATTAGCATTTTACCTTCAACACTGAAGATATCAAATCTGCCACGCCAATAGCTTTTTTTCACGCTATCCTTATCAAGTTTTATACCGTAATGTTTATCCAACACATCACATGCAAGCAGAAAACAGGCAACATTATTTGGGTTAACAGCATCTGGCTTTAAAGCTTTAGCTTCTTTTAAATACCTATCGTCAACAAAATACAAAGGCGCATTTACACTACTTTTAATCGCATCGACTACTTCCTTTGGATTTTTACCAATAACACCGATCTTTTTTATTATTTTTGACTTCGTTAAAGCTATTTCTCTAAGCGTATCACCTAAATGTTCCGTATGATCTAAAGAAATTGATGTCAAAATACTCAACATTGGATTTACAACATTTGTTGCATCAAATTCACCACCCATGCCAACTTCCAAAACAGCCACATCAACGCCAAAATCCTTAAAAATCAGAAAAGCCATTACGGTTAAAAATTCAAAATAGGTTAAACCTTCAAAATTTACACTCTCAACAAACTTGGCATAATCAAGCAGCGTCGAATAATCAATCTCTTTGGAATTTATCCTGAAACGCTCGTTCAACTGAATAAGATGCGGAGAAGTATAAGTGCCACACAGATAACCCTTATCTACAAACGCATCGGTCAAATATTGGCAAACACTACCCTTGCCGTTTGTCCCGCCAACCAAAATAGATTCAAACGCATCCTGCGGATTGCCTATCTTATTTAGAAAAGACCTAACCCTTTCAAGACCAAGATTTATAGAATACGGATCTAAAGAGTTTAAAATATCGTTTAGTTTTCTATATGCTTCTATCTCACTCATTTAAAACGGCAACTGCAACTGCATAGTTTTTTGTATGACTTATAGAGATTTTTAAGTTATCTATAACCCTACCCTTTATCAAAACATACGGCTTTCCGTCTTTATCGTTTAATATCTCTATCTCATTAAAGCTTAGATTACTGCCGTAAACCTTTATGATAGCTTCTTTTGCCGAGAATCTACCGCACAGCGATGGATAGGGATTTGATTTCAAGAAACAGTAATCTATCTCGGATTTAGTAAATATACGGCTTAAAAACCTATTGCCCCATTTTTTGCAAGCTTTTTTTATTCTTGAAACCTCTTCTATATCTATGCCAACTTCCATCTTGCCTCGTAAATCAACTGTCTCATCAGTCTTACAGCTTCCTTTATACCGACAAATACGCTCTTTGCGATTATGCTATGGCCTATGTTTAGCTCTTCTATCTCTTCAATTGCAGCAACAGGCTTTACATTCTCATAGGTTAAACCGTGTCCTGCATGCACATGCAAACCCAACTTCTTACCGTATTTTGCAGCATCTATAAGTTTTTCAAGTTCAAGCTGTCTTTCTCTGTCATTTTTTGCATTTGCATAGC
The DNA here is from genome assembly GCA_964442345.1 of uncultured Hippea sp. Lineage (GTDB taxonomy): Bacteria > Campylobacterota_A > Desulfurellia > Desulfurellales > Hippeaceae > Hippea. Next base: position 3,305 of record CAYTZD010000060.1, read on the forward strand.
TTCCTGTATGAAGTTCAATGGCATCTGCACCTGTCTCTTTTGATGCTTCAACCTGCCACTCTTCTGGGTCTATAAACAGACTTACCAAAATGCCCTTATCGTGCAATCTCTTTACAACATCCTTAACCCTATCAAAATTCGCTTGAACATCCAATCCGCCTTCGGTCGTTATCTCTTCTCTTTTTTCTGGCACAAGCGTCGCCTGATGCGGCATGACATCCAAAGCTATGTTGACTATATCTTCGTTTAGACTCATCTCAAGGTTTAATGGTATCTTTATAACGCTTTTTACCTGATACACATCGCTATCCTGGATGTGGCGTCTATCTTCCCTTAAATGCATCGTAATGCCGTCAGCTAAAGCTTCCTGAACAAGCAAAGCAGCATAAACAGGTTCTGGCTCAACAGTTCTTCTTGCCTGCCTTATTGTTGCCACATGGTCTATGTTAACGCCCAACCTCATCATTTAGAACACCCCCTATAAAATCTACAATCTTCTCAATGCTATTGTTTGCATCTACAGTAATTGCATCTTCTGGCTTTTCAAGTATCTCTTTTTGCTTTAAATATATCTCAAACCTGCCGTCTGAGATTGAGTTTTCTTTCTCTCTTTTCTCAAAGTGCTTCTTTGCCGTCTCATCGTCTATATCAAAGAACACAATTACAGGTTTTATACCAAGCCTTTTAAAAAGTCTCTCCACTGCACTTCTTGACGAATTCCTTAAAAAAGTCGCATCAAGAATAACACTTTTGCCAATTCTTACAAGCTGATAGGCATCTTCAAACATCTTTGAATATGTTTTTTTGGTCATCTCCATTGAGTAAATCCCTTCACCAAACGAAACCATCTCCTTATCATTTAAAGATAGACCTGCAAGCCTTTTTCTTATCACATCGCTTGATAAAACGACAAAACCGTATCTTTTTGATAGCTCTAAAGCCACTGTGCTTTTGCCAGAACCACTCAAACCGCTAAAAACAAGCACTTTTGGTTTATACTCTTTTGGCAGATAACCAAACGCAAGGTCAAAATATTTGTTTGCTTCTTCTTTGTTGTTTTGAAAGAATGCAATCTTTCCTCTAACATACGCCCTGTAAATCTTATAAAAGCCAAGCACATCATTTAAAGATTCATCGCTTGAATACTCAAGATAAGACTTCAAAAATTTATCCGACAAGTCCCATCTCTCTAAATTCTCAAGATCCATAAGCAAAAAAGCAACATCGCTTGCAACATCGGAGTATCTGAAACGCTCGTTAAATTCTATACAGTCGTAAATAAAAATCCTATCCTTATTTACGATACAGATATTCCTTGAATACATATCGCCATGACAATCCCTGATTTTTTTCTCTTTTATGCGTTTATCGAACAGTTCCTGATTCTTTTTGTAAAATTCGTCGGTAAACCTTTTTAAACTTTCATACTGAAACTGCGTTATGAATTCACCAATAGCATCTTCAGTCTGCTGAAAATTCTCATCTGTATTAAACTTATTCGTTTCTAAACTGCCAAACGACGATATGTAATCGTCTGTTTTTGCCTTTTTATGGAATTCAGCAACCTTTTTTGCCAAAGCTTCTATCTCTTCGTCAGTTATAAGATTGTTTTTAATCAAAACATCCATCATTCTATCCTGCGGCATTCTCTTCATTCTAACGGCATAATCGACAACATCACCATCTTCATCTATATAAAGTTCGCCATCTCTTTCATTTATCGTGCTTATGCCTTCATAAATTTCTTCTGCCAATCTTCTGTTTAGTTCGACTTCCTTTTTGCAAAACTCAAGCCTTTTATCAATCGTTGTATAGTCCAAAAACCCAAAATCAACTGGTTTTTTAATCTTATAAACCTTATCTTCACTTAGAAGCACCCACGATATATGGGTCTGTATAATCTCAAAGCCATACTTTTTGGCAAGCTTGTCAATCTGCTTTTGATTCATTCCTTTTTCTCCTTCTTTTTGCTTCAAGGTTTGAATAGACACAGCCGCAGTAATCCTGCCTGTAAAATCCGAACTGTTTTGATAGCTCAGCAGAACGCTTAAATCCGTCCTTCTTCTTAAAATCCGTATCTTCAAATTTTACATTATATCTCTTTGACAAACCTTCGCCTATCTTCTTTATCACATCGTATTTTTTTAAAGGACTAACAGAAAGCGTCGTTGTAAAATAGTCAAATTTAAGCTCTTTTGCCAGTTTGACCGTCTTTTTCATTCTATCGGCATAACAAAGTATGCATCTTTTTCCGCCTTCTGGCTCGTTTTTGTAAATCTTTACCATATCAACCCATCTTTTTGGATTATACTCGCCTATATGCAGTTTTAACTTATGATAATCGCACAATCTTTTTATCTCGTTCAGTCTGATTTCGTATTCCCTTTTTGGGTGTATGTTGGGATTGTAAAAAAATATCTCAAGTTCGTAATTCTCCTTTAGTCTTTCTATTACGCTTGTTGCACAAGGAGCACAGCAGGCATGCAGAAGCAGTTTTGGTTTTTTATCTCTCTCTTCAATAATCTTCTTAATCGGCTTAAACGAGAATCTATGAATCTCACACGGCCCATACTTTTTTAGCGCTTCTGTGTGAGCCTTTGTGCCGTATCCCTTATGTTTTTCAAAGCCATAAACAGGATAGATGTCGGCAACAAGCTTCATATATCTATCCCGCCACACCTTAGCAAGGATTGATGCAGCAGCAATCATCTTAACCTTCTCATCACCGTCGATTATGCTTTTGTAAGGAATAGGCAAATCAAACTTATCCCTTCCATCTATTAACAGAAAGGAAGGCTTCTGATTCATAACATTTATCGCCCTTTTTATGGCAAGTTCAACGGCTTTTACTATACCAAGCCTGTCTATCTCCTTGTTTGATGCAACACCTATGCCATATATGGAGTTTTCCTTGATAATCTCGTATAATTCTTCCCTTTTTGCTTCTGAAAGTTTTTTGGAATCGTCTATCTCATCAAGCTGTGGGATATCTCTGTTCAAAATGACGCATGCAGCGACGACAGGTCCAGCCCATGGACCCCTGCCTGCTTCATCTACACCCGCAGTCTTTCCCATCGTGAGTCGTTTCTAATAAATATCTTAGAAAACTTCTTCAGCTTAAGATAATCTGCCACAACACCACATTTTATTAAGAAGAGAAAATAGACACGGCTATCTTCAATCTCGCTTAATGTCTCAAAGTTGCCCTGGCCTTTTGAGATGATTATATCGGCATCATCATAAACCCTTCTGCATTCTGGCGCTGCCATATCAGGCCAAAAACCGGGTATAATCTCGCCAGAATCGACAACTTCAGCCACTTTATCCATTCCTACATAGACTGCATCTTCTTTTGTAACATCGTTGATTATTGGACCGCCTCTGACTATCACATAAAGCTTTTTATCTGGATACAGTTTACTTATCGTCTCAAGCAGAATCCTGTCAAATACGATTTCGCCTGCATTGTCGGCAAGCAGAACAACATTTTTAGCTTTTTCTAAATCCTTCTCAAAAAGTGAGAAGTCCGTAAGGTCAAGCGGATTGTGGACAACATCGTCTATTGTTTTTTCAAGATTAATCGTTCCAACTTCGCTTCCAAAATCTATGATATTACCGGCTAAAGCAAGTCTAATAGCATAAAGCAAAGGGTTTTTGGCATTTTCTATCTCTCTTTTTGCAAAATCTTCGTATTTTAAGGCTATATCGTTATATTTTCTCTTTATCTTGCTATAAGGATCATCTATTCCTAAGGTTTTTCTTATTGTTCCATAGACCTTTTCGCTAATAATCGGCGGTGGCAGGTTGACATCTATATCCTGTAAGATTTTGACAACTTCCATTGCAGGTTTTAAAAGGTGTTCTCTATCTGAATAGAACAACCTTGCCGTTCTTGTCGCCTGAGATATAAAACAGTGATAACATTCAGCATGAACCTTCATATCGAAGGATTATAAATAAGAGTTCCCATTAATGCAACAAAAATAAAAAAATCGGTTTATTGGCTAA
>CAYTZD010000061.1:0-7121 GCA_964442345.1 uncultured Hippea sp.
AGTAACTATCAAAGTATTTTTAATACAAAAACAGCAAAAAATCAACAAAAATATGGGATAATAGATTTTTTTAAAAGGCTAAGTAATTTTACTTTTCCAGAAACTTTATGCTTCTGTAGAGAAATTCATTGAAAGGAACCGACAGGTTTTTCTCGTTGGCAAGCTTCACCACAACACCGTTTAGTGACTCTATCTCTGTTTTTCTGCCGTTTTCTATATCCTGAAGCATAGAAGAACGGTGCGATGCCGTTATAGGTATAAGTTTTGAATAAAAGATCTCTTTATAACTCTCTTTTGTATCCCAAAATGTTGAATAGTTGCACGCTTCCATCACATCGTAAATCTCATCTATGACATTGTTCATTATACTCTTTGAATGTTCTGATTCTGCAAGTTTGCCGTATTCAACACCAAATATTGCACCAAGTGGATTTAAAGCGCAATTATACAGCATTTTAGCCCAGAGATGTTTATCCACTTCACAGGAAACCTTTGCTTCAAAACCGCCATTATTCAACGCTTCAACCAGATCTTCAACATTAAACGACAGCATTTTATCAAAGATATTGCCAATAACCATCTCATCGGCATGCACTGTTATCTTCGCAAGATTGGGTTTTTCCCTTTCAAAACCTGTAATTATCCTTGCCGTATATACCTTCTCTTTACCAAAAAACTCTTTGAAAATTTCGCTATTGCCCCATCCGTTTTGAGCAACAACGATTTTTGAATTCTCTATCTTATCTTTTATTCTATTTAAAGACTCTGCTATTTCTCTATTTGCATAGCTTTTTGTTGTAATCAGAATGTAGTCGCATCCTTCGCAAGAAGCATAATCTTCAGATACACAATACTCAGAAGCCGAAAACTCAAAATCACCAAACAGACCGTAAACCCTAAAGCCCCTCTTCAAATCATCGGACTTCCCTTTTCGCGTGATAAAACAGACATCCCAACCTGCATTTAAAAGAAAAGCAGCAAGACCAAGACCAACACTGCCTGCACCTATTATACAAACCTTCATATCTCAATCTCCAGAAGCGGGATATAGTAATTTGCGCCCAAGCAGTCTGTATCGTCAACAGAACCAGCAGCAGCATCCCTTAAAAACGATATCTTCAAAGTGTTTATATTATCACATTCAAAGTATCTGACTTTTCTTTTGTAAATCTTTTCAAACATCTCCTTGTTAAGCTTTTCCTTTGCCTTCTTATACAATATCTTGTCTTTAAACACAATATCTATGGTTATATGCCAGACGCCAGCGTTTTTACTTCTTAAAATCTTAACCGCATTTTTTAGCTTCAAAGTTCAAACTCCTTCAGTCTAAACTTCTCTTCTAATCCTTCATCTTCAACAATATGATACACGCTGAATTCATACACTTCACCCATATCAATCTCAGCAGGAGAATATGGAAATGCAAGATTGGCTCCCGTTGCTATCCTGCCTTTATAATCATAATGCTGCAAAAACGCCTTAACAACCGAGCAAACCCTATGCGCAAACTTCTGAGATTCTGCAACAACATCAACAATTAAGCCTATCTCATGTAAATTATTATCAAATTCCATACTGCCCAACACACCGTTTTTCCCATAAAGCCTAAAGTTAAGGTTAAAATTATCCTTAAACTGCCTATAGGCTTCTTCTTTTGCAATATTGAGAATATCGTCAATCTGGGCAATCATATCAGGATTTCGAATGCCTGCAATGGCTATGGTTCTATAACCTGAAAATCTTGCACCTTCAACCTTAAATGTCTTTCTATCCCTTTCAACCCATTTTGCGCCTTTGACCTTCACGGTTTGTTCATCATGCTGAAGATAGATAGCATCATGAAGCAGAAGTGTGCCATCTGGTTCTTCTATCACATACGGATCTGTATTCTCATACAAGGCATGTGCCATGGCAGAATCAGGCGTACACTTTCTTGAAGGATTTGGCGGTTTTAAATAAAAATACTCATCATCAATAAAGCCAAGCAAAGCATCAGACGGACTTGCAGGCTTTGCACACAATGCACCACACTCTATAATTTTAGACATATGCCAAACCAAAGCTGGATCATACCCTTTAAGCAGTGGATAAGCAGCATATATTGATGCATCTGTAATCCTACCTGCAATAACAAGGTCTGCACCATTCTTCAAGGCTTCAATAACCTTAGAAACGCCCATCTGTGCGACGATATGATTTGACGATAATATATCGCTCTCTTTGAGTTCAGGATTGCCTTCATAACTCTTTACTTTACCCTGTCTTAAAAGTTCAATTAGATGCTCTTTTTCAATTTCAGAATATATCACGGCAACCTTAAGATGGATATCGTTATCCCTTACTATATCTTCAACAATCTCAAGAAATCTATCAACATGAGCATCAGCACCTGCATAACCTGCCGAGCCAACTATAAACGGTATATTCTTTTTAGCAGCGGTTATAAGCGGCAATTCAAGGTCGTTTCGCGTTGCATCGTAATTTGCCTTCATACTGCCAGAGCCCAAAAAATAAGGCCCTGAATCAATCGAACCTGCATCAACGCCTATATAATCAACACCTTCTTCTATAGCATTCATAAAAGAGTTTCTGTTATAACCATAACCCAGCTGACCCATCAAAGAGAGTGCTTTTATCATCTACATACCTTTGTGTTCTTCAACAATTTTATTGTTATCATCAACAATCACAACTTTGGGTTTATAGCCTTCAAGCTCCTTCTCATCTATCATACCGAATGCTGCGATAATAACTTTATCACCCACTGCAACCTTTCTTGCTGCAGCGCCGTTTAAACAGATTACACCACTGCCCTTTTTTCCTTTAATCGTATAGGTCTGAAAACGCTCGCCGTTGTCGATATTCCAAACATGGACAAGCTCAAACTCCTTCATTCCCGCTGCTTCCATTAATTCTTCATCGATCGTTATACTGCCAACATAGTGAAGATCGGCTTCTGTAACCGTTGCCCTGTGGATTTTACCTATCAGGACTTCCCTTAACATTTTATAAACCTCCAAACTTTCAATTATTTTCAAAACCACATATTATCTATCAGTCTTGTCTGACCAATTCTAACTGCCAAAGAGACAAGCGTATTGCCTTTTTCGATGGTTTTTAACTCTTCCAGATCGCTTAATCTATTTATGCTGATATAATCAATCTCAGCCAACGGATAGTTATCTATTACCCTTTTCATCTCGCCTATTATCTTATCTGCGTTTGTCTCACCACTATTTATTAATTCCTCTGCTTTTTTAAGCGATTTATACAGACACACAGCCTGTTTTCTCTCTTCTTCATTGAGATATTTGTTTCTTGAACTCATGGCAAGCCCGTCTTCTTCTCTGACAATGGGCATGCCAACAATCTCTATATCAAGATTTAAATCCTTAACCATTCTCTTTATAACAATAAGCTGCTGCGCATCCTTTTTGCCAAAATATGCCTTATGCGGCTTTGTAATATTGAACAGTTTAAGCACAACTGTCGTTACACCTTTAAAATGTGTTGGCCTGCTTTTCCCTTCAAGCACTTTCGTTAACTTTTCAACTTCCACATAGGTTTGAAATCCATCAGGGTACATCTCTTCAACAGCAGGATAAAAAACAAAATCAACGCCTTCCTTTTCTAAAAGCTCTTCATCCCTTTTCAAATCCCTTGGATATTTATCTAAATCCTCATTTGGTGCAAATTGAAGTGGATTTACAAAAATACTTACAAACACAACATCGTTATCTTCTTTGGCTTTTCTAACCAATGATAGATGCCCTTCGTGCAAATAGCCCATCGTTGGAACAAAGCCTATGCTTTTATCCCAGCTTCTGTATTTATTTGCAATCTGTTGCATCTCATCTACAGAATGAATTATTCTCATTTATACCCCCTTTAGTCGTAGGAGTGCTCATCTGTCGGGAATTTACCTTCTTTGACTTCACTAATATAATTCTTTATGCCTTCAACAGCATCTTTTTTGAGATTGGCATATCTCTTCACAAACTTTGGCTTGAAATCATCAAACAGTCCAAGCATATCGTGATAAACCAAAACCTGACCGTCTGTATATTTACCTGCGCCAATACCTATGGTTGGAATTGAGATAGACTCTGTTATCTCTTTTGCAAGCTGTTTTGGGACAGATTCAAGCACCAAAGCAAATACGCCTGCTTCTTGCAAAAACCTTGCATCTTCCTTGATTTTTCTTGCTTCTTCTGGTTCTTTACCACGAGCCTTATAAGAACCAAATATATTTATAGATTGTGGCGTCAAACCAAGATGACCCATCACTGGAATGCCAGCAGCAACAATATTGTTTATCGTCGGAACAAATTCACGCCCACCTTCAAGCTTAACGGCATCACAGCCTGTCTCTTTTAAAATCCTTCCAGCGTTTCTTACAGCTTCAACATAATCTGCTTGATAGCTCATAAACGGCATATCAACAACAATCAAGGCATTCTTTACACCTTCTCTTACCATCTTTGCATGATAAATCACCTCATCCACCGTAACGGGAATCGTAGAACTTTTCCCTTGCATAACCATAGCCAAAGAATCGCCCACAAGAATTATATCAATTCCAGCTTCATCAGCTATACGCGCAGAAGTATAATCATAAGCCGTAACCATACTGATTTTCTCTTTACCCTTCATCGCTTTAATCTTCGGAACAGTGATAGCCATCGTCAAACCTCCTTAAAATAAAAAAGCCTGAACACACCCACCATAGGCGCATTCAGGCTCAATTTTGTTTTTATGGTGGTTCAAAGCCCTTTCAAAGGGTCTTTTACCTATTTTTAAAATCAAATCAGCTCCTTTTTGCAGGTCTTTAGGACTTTAACGCCCTTCAAGCCTGCTTTTTAGCTTTCTTAAATCGCAACCGTCAAGCTTTAGCTTTGCACCAAGCTCAACCAAAGGCTCAATTACAAACAGCCTTTGATGAGCATATCTATGTGGCAGCCAAAGCTCTTTCCTTTTAAGAATTATATTTCTAAAGGCAACTATGTCAATGTCAACTGTTCTGGGACCCCACTTAAATTTCTTAATTCTTCTAAGTTTTCTTTCTATACTTTTACAAAACTTAAGCAATTCAAAAGGTTTTAACTTGCAGTCAACCTTTAACGCACAGTTTAGAAAATTCTTCTGGTTTTTATATCCCCAAGCTTCGGTTTCGTAAACCTTAGACGATGCAATTACTTTTACCTTTTTTGATAGATACCTTTTTGCCCAGTTAAGATTTCTTCTTCTATTTCCAACATTGCTGCCAAGCGATAGATAAACCCATCTATTATACAACGGCGCTTTTTATCCTTTCTACGGCTTCTTCAATTCTTGGGTTTGTTATACTGATTCTAAAATAACCTTCGCCTGCATCACCAAAACCGTTACCTGGTGTTACAACAATACCTTTCTCTTTCAAAAGCTTCTTCGTAAATTCGGCAGATGTATAACCTTCTGGCACCTTCACCCAGAAATAGAATGTTGCTTTTGGCAGGTTAAATTCAAATCCTGCCTTTTTCAAAGCTTCAGCCATATTGTCTCTTCTTTCTTGAAATATTTTAATAATCCTGCCGTTTAATTCTTCTGCATTGTTTAGTGCATAGATGCCAGCTTCCTGAACAGCCTGAAATATACCAGAATCTATGTTTGTCTTAACCTTTCCCAAAGCAGCTATCACATCCTTATTGCCAACGGCAAAACCTATTCTCCATCCCGTCATATTGAATGTTTTAGAAAGAGAGTGAAACTCTATACCAACATCCTTCGCACCTTCAACTTCAAGAAAACTAATAGGCTTATAGCCATCATAGCAGATTTCAGAATAGGCATTATCGCTTGCAACGATAAAGTCATACTCCTTAGCCAAATCAATAACCTTCTTATAAAACTCTTTCTCTGCAACGGCAGCCGTTGGGTTATTCGGATATCCAATAAACATAAGCTTCGTCTTTTTAAACACATCTTCGCTGATTGAATCTAAATCTGGCAAGAAACCATTCTCTTCTTTTAAAGGCATCTTTATAGCTTCACCGCCTGCAAACATAACGGCAACAGGATAAACTGGATATCCTGGATCTGGCACAAGTGCATAATCACCACTCTCTATGTAAGCAAGTGGCAGATGGGCTATACCTTCCTTTGAACCAATAAGACTGACAACTTCTGTTTCTGGGTCAAGTTCAACATTAAATCTTCTCTTATACCAATCGGCAACAGCTTTTCTAAAAGATAACATCCCAACATAGCTTGGATATCTGTGGTTCTCTGGCTTCTCTAATGCCTTTTTTGCAGCTTCAACAATCTCCTTAGGCGTTGGAATATCAGGGTCTCCAACACCCAAATCAATCACATCAACGCCTTCTTTAATTACTTCTTCCTTTAACCTATCAATCTCAGCAAACAGATAAGGTGGCAACCTTTTTATCCTTTCTGCCAATTCAACCATCGATAACCTCCTTGATTTTTTCTATATTAAATCCTTCTCTTAACACTTTTATACTACTTCCGTCAAGCTCTACAATCGTTGAAGCTTCTCCAATAACCCTATCAACTACTATACCATCTATCTTCTTTTTAAAAATCTTGGCCATATCCCAGATAGATGAGATCTCTTTAGCACCTGATATATTAACGCTTGTTGAAGTTATTGGCTCTAAAGCGCAAATCTCATTCAAAAATGGCGTGTTAGCTGCCCTAAAGGCTGTTTTTGAGTTAAAAGAGACATAATCTGGAAACCAAGACTTTGTTCTAAGCACCACTGTAATATTTACATCAAGCAAGAACTTTAGCATATCCTTATCAAAGCAACAGGCATTATCAATTATAAACTCCTTTTGAGCAATAACTATAAACGGTTTCTTTTTCTCTCTTCTTTTGATGCTGTAAATCTTGCGATTGGCGTAAACATCAAACAAAAAAGCAGAAAAACCATAGATGGTATAAGCAGGACAGATCACAACGCCACTATTCTTTAAGGCTGATTTAACCCTATTTATAACCTTAAAACTTCTACCTATGAACATGCTGTTTTTCCCAAAGAATGGGGTGAGTAGTGGGACTTGAACCCACGACCCCCAGGGCCACAACCTGGTGCTCTGCCGACTGAGCTATACTCACCACAA
>CAYTZD010000062.1:0-6855 GCA_964442345.1 uncultured Hippea sp.
CAAAAGTTTACAAATAGATAAATTTTTGATATATAATTTAAAAAGTAGTGAAGGAGTAAATTATGAGACGGCAAGTTTTATTGGTTTTGCTTTTTATATTCTTTTCTTTGAACTCTTTCTCGGCTGATTATTATAAACTACCTTTCACAGACAATCTGACAAAGATTGGCTTCTGTAAAAACGCAAGCAAATCAATCGACAGTGAATACTTTTTCGGAAAAAGAATATACGGATACATATTCAAATGCAAAGGAGATAAAAATAAAGAGATAGAAAGCCTATTTAAAGAGTTGGGTTTTAAAACAAAAGAGAAAGAAAATGGGTTCTTTGCAGTAAAAAAACTAAAAGATGAAAATATATGGGTAAACTTCTCACCCGATGATGAGTATCAGCTAAAGATAGCAAGACAGATTATACTCAAAAACGGAAGTTCGATTGAGTTTAAAGCAAAAAACGACAACCCAATCTATTTTTACTTAGAACACCCAGAAGATAAATTCCTAAGTCTAACAGTAAATATTCCAAAAAATTCAAGGCTTGATATAGAGATTGAAGGTAAGATAAAGCGAAAAAAACTTAAAAAAACCATCAACTATCACAACGAATTAAACGGAGAATATTCAACAAAATACATACTATACGACTTACCACAGCTTGAAGGAGTATTCTTATGCTCTGCTACCCTATCATCAAAAAAATACCCTGCACAATTCAAGATACAAGCAACAGAAAACGGCAACCTAAAGAAGCTAAACAACTCAGATAAAATCGGCGGTATAATTCTAAAGAATGTGCCTTATGGTTCTGCTGTCGTAAAACCGCAGGAAGGCGTAAGCGTATATCACCCAGACATAACAGAAAGGGATTACAGCGGCGATTTAACGCCAAACGGAGATACGATATTCTGGCTGCCAGAAGGCAGATGGACAATCGAAGTCAAACCATTTGAAGAAAACCAGATAAACCTAACAACGCTAAAAAGCCATCTTATACCAGTATTCGGCGGATATTTGACGACAGTAAGCTGGCCTGCTGCAATGAAACACCTGTTTGAATCCGAAGACGATGTAAAATTGCAAATTTTAAAAGTATCGCCAAAAGATAACAACAGACTCACAGTTGATGTGTCGCTTTTAAACTTTAAAGAGAGCTATGAACCAGATAAAAATGACTTTGAGATACTCGAATCGGGTAAAAAAGGAGAAGTTATATCCATAGAGAGACTAAAAACTCCGCCGCAGATTGCCATTCTGCTTGACTCGTCAGGTTCAATGAGAAAATCGATGGCAAAGGCAAAAAGAATAACGGCAGAATTCATAAAAGGCTTACCAAAAAACTCAGAAGTTTATCTGATAGACTTTGACACAAAACCAAAGCTTATAAGCAAAGGTTCACCATCTCAAGCTTTAAAAGCTTTAAAAAGAGTAAAATCTGGCGGTGCAACGGCGCTTTATGATGCGATAGTTTTAGGTATAGATACGCTAAAAAACAAAAATAGACCAACCCTAATCGTATTTACAGACGGTATGGATTCAAATTACAACGACACAGCAAGGCAAAGCAAAGCAACAAAACAGGAAGTATTAAATTTAATAAAAAACTCCAACATACCGACATTCACGATAGGATTTGGCAAAAACCCAGACAAAGAGACACTCTCAAGAATAGCAACCCTTGGAAAAGGCCAGTATTATTACGCAAAAGATCCAAAAATTCTAAAAAGTGTATTTGAAAGCATAAAGAACAATCTTGGTCATCAATGGAGAATAACATACAAAAGACCAAAGGAGACCTTAGATTCCGATGTTCCGATAATTGCAATGATGATAGACAACAGCGGTTCGATGGAAAAGAAGATGGAAAAAACAAGGGAGATACTGGCAGGTTTTATAGAAAGTCTGCCTGAAGATTACCTTGTTCAGCTTTTTATATTCAGCGACGATGTCGAAGTAAAACAGGTGTTAACAAACGACAAATTAGCCCTGCTTCAGGGTATATCAGAGATGAAAGATTTATCTGCAACAAACATATTCGGTTCTATAAAGGCAGCATACGATTTTCTGCATGCCATCCCATCAACAAACAAATATCTAATCTATCTAACGGACGAAGCTCTCAATGTCGAAAAATCTCAAAAAGATAACCTGAATCTACTGCTTAAAAAGATAAAAGATGACGGAATCAAAAGCCTGTGGATAGGCATGGTAGATGAGAAAAACGAAAAGATATTCAAAGATGTGGCAAAACTCTCAAACGGCAATTACATCATAACACCATCCTGTAAAAAGATAGGCGAAGCCTTACAAAAACTATCCGACAAAATCGCTCAATCAAAACAGTCAGATCTTCATACATTAAGGGTGATATACAAACAGACAGATAAATACGGAAGAATTCACTTCTACACAACGGCAACACTTATTCCGTTCAAACAAAACAAAAGTGAAAAAACAGCGGCTATAGAAGGCATAACTTACAAAAAATCAGAAAGGCTAAAGCCATACGACGGAACCATAGGAAGATTCATAAGCGGCAGCGATGCGATAGGCAGACAGGTTCAGGTCTTAAAACGCATTCCGTTGAACATATCGGCAAGCAATAAAGCAGTAAAAATAACCGTAAAAGAGATAGTCTTTTTAAGCAAACTAAAAGGCGTAGAAGCAGAAAACGGCAAAAGATTCATGGCGATGATAGTAAAATTTGAAAACATACTAAAACCACAGAAGGTTATTGTTTATCCTAATGGCTCAACACACCCTGCAAGCTGGATAAACAACTCCGAAAAAAGCGCAAGAACCATAGAGAAAATACCGGATTATCTCATACCCGATGCACGACTGCACATATTCTTAAAATGGAACAACAATCAATCGTTTCCCGTATCTGAAGCGACATATTTAGCACAAACACCTTTAATCTTGCCAAGCGAAAACGAGATATACATAAGGCCAGAACATCCTGTCGAAGGCACTCTTATTTTTATGGTGCCTGATGAATTTATGAGACAAAGTTCGCTTGAGCTTTACGATACGGCATACGGACACATAATCCTGCCTATAAGCGGAACGGCAAAGATAACAAAAGAGAAGATTTCACATCTTCCAAAACAGCCCACAGCAAAGCTATCGGATACATTCTCTCTAAAAATGACAGGATACATCGACACAACAAAGATAAACAACTTTGAAACAAACGAAAAAACCTTAATAAGAATAGTAAGATGCAACCTTATCTCAAAGGTTCAGGCTCACCTTTCGATAAACCCACAAAAGAGATTTTACCTTGCCATATCGACGGATAAGGGAGACTTTTTCTTTAAACTCCACCCGATAACGGCATCCATACCGTTTGGACTTTATAAACCGAGATTGATAACGCCGGGATCTTTTAACACGATAACCCTTGCATTTGAAATACCAAAGGCATTAAAAGACAATCCGTTCTCTCTTGTTGTTGATTTAAAAGGTGGTGCAAAAATCCTAAACGCAAAAAACAGCCAGAAAATAAAACTAAAACCACTAACAGAAGCAGAAGCAGAAGGAATAAAGCTTTATGTAAACAACATTTATATCTCAAAAAACAGCAGTCTTTTACCAGACAATTCGTTAATCGTCGATTTAACGCTAAAGGATAAAAAAGACAACTTCTCAACATCATTGGTTAATTTTCTTGGCTTAAACATAACAGAAGAAGCAAAAAAGAGATTAAAAGGAGAGTTTCAATCTTCCATCGAGAAAAATACAACAGGTTCAAAAGGTCTTGCAAGCTTTGGATTTAACAGAGTAGCACCAACACCGGGCGATATTGAACCTTCGTTTAAGGATTTTATAACGGAATTCAGTTATGAAACCCTTGTCTTGAACGGCCAGACAAGAAGAGGGTTTCTCATATTCGAACTCGACAAAAAAACAAAGCCAGAAGATTACACACTCTCATCGCCAATCTTTAAAAATCTGCACTTCAGAATAAAAAACACAAAAGCATTTAGAAATTACAGCTTACTTGCTCAAAATACGGAATACTCAACTGATTCGGATTTTCAGGATAGATTATCAGAAGCTATAAACAGACTTCAAGCTATAAGGGAAGCAGAAGGATTTAAAAAACCAGGAAGCATAAAAGTAGCGTCCATATCCCTTGATAAAAGCTCTGTAGGTGTAAACATAAACCCACCAAACATAACAACAGCTGGCGGCAAAGAGTGGTCAAATATAAAAAACATAAACCAACTAAAAGAATTGTTAAAAAACATAAGGCTTATACCATCAAACTGGGATGCATGGAAGACAACATACTCACCAGAAGCCGTTTTAACCCAAAAATGGGCAACAGAAAACGATTTAGCTTACATGAGCTGGCTTGTGTTAAACAGGGAAGGATTTTTAACAAAACGCTTAACATTAGACTTAACTCAAAAAGGCAAAAAAGCCGTCTGCAACTTTTTCAAGCCATACAAATGCAACTTAGACGAATTGCCTGCTGTCCAATACGAAGATGACAACGGCAACAGACATACGCTTGTATTACCGTTTTTCAAAGAGAAATATGAAATAGATTCATACTTTAAAAACGAAGAAGAAGCAGATTCTGACCCATACCCAACCGTAACAGTTGAAGTCTCTGTTGTTGCTGAAAGACTCTCATCATCAAGAAACGAAGCCTTGTCAGAGATGGCAAGTGCACTCGCATCGGAAGAGTCAGAAAAGACAGAAACCATAACGCTAATTTCAGAAAAGTATCGACTTAAAGATTTGAGCATGGGATTTATCAATATAGGTTTTGCAAAGGTATTTGACCCGTCAAAAGGCGTAGTTGAAAAAGCCATTATAGACTCACCTATCGGAAGAAGGGTATCCAAAGAGTCATTAGAGCTAACAAAATACAAGCCGTTAAGGATAGAGTTAAAATTCTACACGCCTGATAAAGACTTTAAAACCGTCAGAGAACTTGGCAACAATCAGCTATTGGAAGATTACTTCTTCACCGTTGCAATCAACACACCTGATCTAAATAACAAAGCAGTAAAAGAACTTCAGAAAAGGTGGACAACAATCTACAAAGACACACCAAACCCAGACATAATATCGTCCCTTAAGTGGTTCTCTGAAGGTGTCATAACCCGCTTTGTTTCATCTCAAACGGCTTATGAGAAAAAGATTGCAAACAAACTCAACATCAAACTAAAAAGGGTTAAAAATCCAAGAATTGTTATTGTTACGATGTTTACAGGTTTAAAAATGAAAAAACCTATAGCAACGATAGACATTATAAATCCCTACCCTTCTGTCGAAGGAGACAAAAAGGCGATTCATAGCTTTAATATCATGGCTGGATTTTACTATACAAGGCTTGAAAAGTTTGCCTTACCGAATGGATTCAACGCCGTCGATGTTATGAGACTTTTGCCAAAAGACACAAAGTTTCTATTTTTAGACCCAGAAGAGTTAGAAGAGTTTTCAAAAATACTAAAAAAAGAAGGATACCCTACCTGGATGGTTAAACACTTTGAAGATTGCGACAATTTTGTCATCTTTCCAACAAAACCTTTAAAGTTTGGCAAACATTACAAGACCGCATGGATTGAGATAAGCGAAGATTATAAGGTATTTTCATATCTGGACACAGGAGAAAAAGGCAGTATAACAGAACATATCATAGCAAACGACGAGATAGCTCAGCTTGCAGACTATATGGTTGGCTTCTGGATGGGCGTTCAGACATCTGTCTGGTCAACTGCAGCCTTCTCCTTAGAGCTTGACAATTGGGAAGATATAAAAACACAGGCTCATGCCTTTGCAAGACAGCTTGCAAACTATTTAACTGCAGTCCTTGAAGGTGGTGAAAGGTTAAAACCAGACTTAGAAAAAGCCCAAAAAGTAATTTTAGACCACGATGTATTGGGCGCTTTGGGAGTTGATAAAATGCAATATGGTGGTTTTAGTAAAGAAAAATTAGAACAAGAGATAGCCCAAGATGCACAAAATAGAGGATTTTCAAGCGACGATATTCAAGATATACTAAAAGAAAAGGATATAAACAAAATGCTGGATAGTCTAAAAGGTAAGCTCAAAGAGAAGTATCTCGGATTTACAAACGGATACAAAGACGGCGTGGATTATTACTTCAAATAAAAAGTGGGTGGCTTCTGCCACCCTTTGAACTATTTTCTAAAGAGTGATTCTAACGCTTCAAAGTCAAAGTTTTCGATAAAGTCTAAAGCTTCTTTGTAATCCATATTTTCAAAATTTACGCCAAAAACGGCAAAGGCAGGTTCGTTTTTGAGTTCATCGGCTTTAATAAGCGGCACAGCTATTGTTCCACTATGCTCTATCTTGTCATAACCAACACCCACTTTATAACCCTTCATCTCAAAAACCTTTAAAAACTCCTTATCAGAATCAATGGTAACACCCTGAGCAAATGGAGCCCAGCTCATAAGTACCATAGAACCGTTCAATACGGTAATGCCCACCTTCTTGTTGCCATTTGTATAATCCCTTTCAACTGCCACAAGTTCGCCACTTGGTGCTTTCATATTTGAGCCAGAACACTTCTCTGCCTGCCAACCTTCCACATCAACTATGTATTTGCACACCTTCTTATAGCTTGGAACCTTCCACTTTTCACTAAACTGCTGTTGAGTTGCTTGATTTGACCCCATCGAAGGTATGCTGACCCCCGGTGGCATAGCTGGCATACCACCTGTCGGATACTCATTAGCATAACCTACACTACCCAAAAGACCAACTATAGCAGCAGAGATAATTAGCTTTTTCATGCCTCACCCCCTTTAATCCTGTAAATTTAGTTTATTATATAATATTATCTGAAAAAATTCAATATATCTATATATGC
>CAYTZD010000063.1:0-6373 GCA_964442345.1 uncultured Hippea sp.
TTATGAATATCTGGGTTGTAATATTTTAGCTTAAGGTTAAGCCTTTCAAATCTCTCTTTATCAAAACTATCCTTTGGATGTATATCTCCCTTCCATGCAATAGAGAAAGCCCAAGTGCCAGATGGGTATGTTGGAATGGAAGCCTGATATATGGTAACCTTATCTTCACCGAAGGCTTTTCTCATATTATTCACAGAACGCATCATCCAACGCTTGTCGTAATAATAATTTTCCGCCTGTGCAACAACTATACCGTTATCCTTCAGAATCTCTCTTACATTTGAGTAAAACTCAACATTAAATAAACCTTCTGCGGCACCAAACGGATCTGTTGAATCAACAATCACAACATCGTATAAATTCTTTTTATTTTTCACAAATTCTATACCATCACCTATGATGAGATTCAATTTGGGATTGCTAAAGCTTTCGCCAACAAAGGGTGTGTATTTTTTTGATGTATCAACAACAAGCTTATCTATCTCAACCTGGGTTATTGAATTTAGATAATTATGCTTCAATACTTCTCTTGCCGTTCCACCATCACCACCGCCTATAATTAAGACATCCTTTGGCTCTTTTGCGGCAAATAAAGGTAGATGGGATATCATCTCATGATACACAAATTCATCCTTCTCTGTAAACATTATCAAACCATCAAGCAGCATAACTCTACCGAAGTCAAATGTCTCTAAAATATCAATCCTTTGAAGATCACTTTTATCTGTATATAAAACTTGCTTCACTTTAAAGGTAAATCCACAGGTCCCTGAATATTTCTCTGTAAACCAAAATTCTGGAAAAAAAGCCATTTTTGTTAGCCTCCTTCTTTTTAGAGATTTAGACAAAAAAATAAGGGTTGCAGCCTTAACGACTACAACCCTTTATCAACCTTTTGAGAATAAAACGGGATTATTTCTTTGTTGGGCCTTCTTCTTTGAACTTCTTTCCTACTCCAAGACCCAAATCAAATGCTTTCATATTCATATCCACAAATGCAGGTGGAACTTCTTCCTTAACCGTCTCTCTAACAACATCAACAGGCAAAACCTCTGTTAGTCCAATACAAATTCCAACGGCAAGAATATTCATCGTAACAACATTGCCAATTTCGTATTTTGCCGTATGAACAAGCGGATACTCATAAACCTTGTATTTTTTTGCATCTTCATCTGGAACAGTTACAAGTCCAGAGTCAACTAAAACATAAGCACCTTCTTTCAAATCCCACTTATAGGCATCGTATGCCTTCTGATGTGTGGACAAGAAGAAGTCAACATTTGTTGACTCAGGGAATACGATTGGCTCATCAGATATGATAATATCTGCCTTTGCTGCGCCACCTCTAACCTGAGATGTGTATGTTGGAACCTGCGTTGCATAGTAATCTGTATGGAAAACGGCAGCATGGGCTATAATAGTTCCTGCTGTTAAGGAACCCTGTCCTCCAACTCCTCCAAATCTTAATTCATAATGAAACGCCATTTTTCTTACCCCTTAATTATAGTTTTTTCCATTCTTTTAGTGGTGTTTCGACATCATACGGATAAAGACCTTTAAGCTCTTCCCTTGAAATCTTGTATCTATCAGCATCCGTAAGCCTGCCTGTTGCATATTTTGCCCAGAACTCGTCAGATGCCTGAGCCTTCTCAACAAGCTGTTTGTAAGATGATGTAAGCTCTGGCTTGCTCTCGTCTTTATGCAATACACCCGTTACAAACTTACCTTTCAACTCTTCTTCGCTCATATTCTTTGCCTTGGCAGAACTTACTAAGAAGCTCTTCATGTAATCCATCAACTTTACAGGATTGCCAAGCTTATTCCTTCTTCCGAAGTTGATTGGACAAGGACTGAAAACCTCTATTAAGCTGAAACCTTTATAATCAAGACCTTCTTTTATCAGTTTTGTTAATCTCTTTGGATCACCTGCAAATCCTCTTGCTACATAACCAGCGCCAGCGCCAATAGCCATCTTACATACATCGATTGTTGGCTCGTATGATCCTCTTGGTGCTGTAGATGCTTTTGCTCCTGGTGGTGTCGTACAGGAGTGCTGGCCACCTGTCATTCCATAAATCCAGTTATTAATCAAAACAACCGTTATGTCAATGTTTCTTCTTGCAGCATGAAGTAGGTGGTTTCCACCGATGTGAACGATATCACCATCACCACCAAAAACAAATACATGCTTATCAGGATGAGCCATCTTTACGCCTGTAGCAACTGCTATTGCCCTTCCGTGAATCGTGTGCAATGTGTGGAAGTCAACATAACCTGTAACCCTTGCTGCACATCCAATTCCAGAAACCATAGCACAATCATCTTTACTCCAGCCAAGCTCATCGATAGCTTCAATGTAGCATTTTAAAACTATACCATCGCCACAACCTGGACACCAGTAAAGCGGCAATTTTTCTGTTCTTAAGTATTTCATGTAATCTACAGCCATTATTCGCCTCCTCCAAACCTCTTTATCTCCTCTTCGCTCATAATGAGCTCAACCTTCTTAGAAGGATCCTTAATCTTCTCAAGTATCTGAGAAGGTCTAATCAATGTTCCTGTAGCCTGAGCTATATTATATACAGGCACCTGACCTGCAACTATTCTTTCAACTTCAAGGACATACTGACCTAAGTTCATCTCGGCAACTATGATGTTTTTAACCTTCGATGCTATATCCTTAATCTGAGCTTCAGGAGATGGCCATATCGTCAAAGGTCTAAACATTCCTACTTTAATACCCTGCTCTCTTGCTTCATCAATTGCAACCCTTGCAGATTCAGCAGTAGAACCAAAAGCTATAATACAGGTTTCAGCATCATCCATTTTGTAATATTCATACTTGAGAATCTCATCAAGATGATTCATAATTTTGTTCATCATCCTTGTCTCAAGCCACTGGACATACTTTGGAACAACCGTTGGGAATCCCGTTTTATCATGAATTAAACTTGACATATGGTATCTGTAGCTTTTTCCATCCTTTGTCCACCAAGGAGCCAAAGGTGGAATCTCATAATTATAATCATAAGGATAATAATTATCAGGTTCAACTTCTGGTGCCTGTCTGTCGATTACTTCAACTTCTTCTGGATCTGGTATATAAACCTTTGTATGCAAGTGAGACAAAGAACCATCAGTTAAAATATAAACAGGCTGTCTGAATTTCTCAGCCAAATTGAATGCCCTAATTGTCTCAAATACAGCTTCCTGAGCATTGCATGGAGCAACGGCTATAACTGGATGGTCGCCGTGTGTTCCCCATCTTGCCTGCATTACATCACCCTGAGACGGTCTTGTTGGAAGACCTGTGGATGGACCACCTCTCATAACATCAACAACTACAAGTGGCACTTCAAGCATACAAGCCATACCGAATGCTTCCTGTTTCAAAGACAATCCAGGACCACTTGTACATGTCATAGCTTTGACGCCACTTGCAGCAGCACCAACACAAGCGTTGATACTTGCAATCTCATCTTCCATCATCATAAAAGGAACGCCCTTTTCAGGCATTATTTTTGAAAGCCTTTCGGGCACCTCAGAAGATGGTGTTATTGGATAACCGGCATAGAAGCCCAATCCTGCAACCACAGCCGCTTCTGCTATAGCTGCGTTTGCATCCATAAATTCAATTCTTCCCATTGATTCCTCCCCTATTTACTCTTTGTAATAAGATTTCCCTTGCTATCTTCAAATGTTAGCTCAACACCAACATCAGCAACCTTGATAGCAAAATCAGGACAAATATCTTCGCACATCTTACATCTGATACAATCTTCAGGTCTTACAACCTTTGCGATTGTACCCATCCAAACATGCAAGTCTTCCACCATCTCAAGCACATTTTTAGGGCAAACATTTACACACAAGCCGCAGCCCTTACATAGCTTTTCATCAATCTCAACTGGCAATCGTTTCTCAGCCATTCTCACCTCTCCTTTTTCAAAAATTTAAAAAAATAGGGGGCATTAACCCCCTGCACTTGTTTTTTAAAGTTTGTCAATTATAGAATTCAAGGTCTCGCTGCATCTCATTATCTTCTCGATTTTTGCCTCATCTGGCCAATAATAGCCATCTATATCACAAGGCGCACCCTGAGCTTTATCAAAGTCATCAATTATCTTCTCTTCGTTCTCTTTAAGCTCTTTGGCTACAGGCTCAAAGATCTTTTTAAGCTCTTCATCTTCATTCTGCTCAGCTAAGCTTTCAGCCCAGTACATTGCAAAGTAGAAGTGCTCGCCTCTTGAATCAAGCTGATGAACCTTTCTGCCTGGCCATTTTTGATTCTCCAAAACCTTTGTCATAGCTTTGTCTGCAGCATCTGCCATTACCTTTGCTTTTTTGTTATCGTATCTTTCGGCTATGTGCTCAAGGGAAGCAAAGATTGCACCAAATTCACCCAAAGAATCCCATCTTAAGTGGCCTTCTTCGATAAGCTGCTGAGCATGTTTTGGAGCAGAACCACCAGCACCTGTCTCAAACAAACCACCGCCAGCAAGCAGTGGAACGATTGATAACATCTTTGCAGATGTTCCAACTTCAAGAATCGGGAATAGGTCTGTCAAGTAATCCCTGAGAACATTACCAGTTACAGATATTGTATTCTCACCTTTTCTAATTCTCTCAAGGGAGAATCTCATAGCTTCAACTGGTGGCATTATCTTGATGTTATCAGCTATATCTTCAGCATCGTATTTCTTGAGCATCTCAGGTAGATACTCTTTTACCTTCTTAATCAGCTGAGCATCGTGAGCCCTATTCTCGTCAAGCCAGAATATTGTAGGATAACCGGTTGCCTTTGCCCTTCTTACTGCAAGACCAACCCAGTCTTTTATTGCTTCATCTTTAGCCTGGCAAGCTCTCCAGATATCGCCTTTTTCAACTTTATGTTCAATCAAAACATTGCCATCTGCATCAACAACCCTAACGGTTCCATTGGCAGGTACTTCAAATGTTTTATCATGGGAACCGTATTCTTCTGCCTTCATAGCCATCAAACCAACATTGGATACATCACCCATTGTTGTTCTGTCGAACTGGCCATTTCTCTTGCAATCTTCAACAATCTCTTTATACATCGTTGCGTAGCTTCTATCTGGTATGATGGCTTTTGTATCCTGAAGCTCATCGTTCTTATTCCACATCTTACCACCATCTCTTATCATTGGTGGCATGGAAGCATCGATAATTATCAAGTTTGGAGCATGAAGGTTTGTAATGCCTTTGCGTGAATCAACCATTGCAAGGTCTGGGTTCTTCTCATAAACCTTCTGTATATCTTCTTCAATCTCTTTTCTTTTTGCTTCGTCAAGCTGCTCAATCTTTTTGTAAAGATCAACAAGTCCATTATTTGGATTTACGCCGAGTTTCTCAAATGTCTCCTTATGTTTCTCAAACACATCTTTAAAGTAAACTTCAACCATATGTCCGAACATGATTGGATCGGACACTTTCATCATCGTAGCTTTAAGGTGAAGACTTAAAAGAACATCTTTCTCTTTTGCATCCTTTACTTGCTCTTCATAAAACTTTCTTAAAGCCTTTGCGCTCATAAATGTGCCATCAATTACTTCACCCTTAAGCAAATGAAGCTTTTTTATAACCTGTTTATTGCCATTTTCATCTATAAACTGAATCTCAACATCCGTCTCTTTATCCATTGTAACGGATTTTTCGTTCTCATAGAAGTCGCCGCCATCCATGTGTGCCACATGGGTCTTTGAGTTTTCTGGCCATGGTTTCAAAGGCAAGCCCATCTTATCTGGGTATTTTTTAGCAAACTCTTTAACTGCATTAGGAAGTCTTCTATCGGAGTTACCCTGCCTTAGAACTGGGTTAACTGCACTTCCCAAAACCTTTGCGTATCTATCATGAATCTTTTTCTCTTCTTCTGTTTTTGGCTCTTCTGGATAGTCTGGAACATTATAGCCTTTACTTTGAAGCTCTTTTATTGCTTCTTTTAACTGAACAACGCTTGCGGAGATGTTAGGTAGTTTTATTACATTTGCTTCTGGCTTGTTAACAAGCTCACCAAGATAAGCCAAGTCATCATTAACTCTCTGATCTTCCTTTAAATAATCCGGGAATGTTGCAAGAATTCTGCCAGCTAAAGAGATGTCCCTTATCTCTATGTCCACACCCGCATGTTTAACAAATGCCTTTACAATTGGATACAGTGAAAAACTCGCCAAATAAGGCGCCTCATCCGTCTTTGTCCAAATCATCTTTGGTCTTTCAGCCATAACTCCCTCTCCTTTCTATAAACTTTTTTATTTTTTAACTGCAATTTAAGTTTTCCTTAATAAAAACACCTTTTCCCAAAACCCCCATGCCTTGATATACTACAAAACATTATAAAGGTCAAGAATTT
>CAYTZD010000064.1:0-6168 GCA_964442345.1 uncultured Hippea sp.
TTGCCTATGATAGGGTCTCTTCATCTAATCAGATAGCTTTGAAGATGCTTGATTGCGCCGTTGAGTTGTTTGGCTGTTTCTCTTTAGAAGAATATATGAAAGAGATAATGAATTCTCAGTCGGGAATGGCTGTTGTTTTGAATATAGCAGACAGGATCTGCAAAGCAAAAAGTATAGAGGAGATTAAAGAGTTAAAAGCTGAGTTTCTAAAAGCAGAAGAAAAGGCAGTTGCTGCTGCTTTTAAATACCTTGAAGGGGTAGATAATTTAGCAACAATATCGTTTTCAAAGAGCGTTCTGGATGTTTTGTTAAAGATAAAGCCGAAAAGGGTTTTTGTTTCTGTTTCTCATCCTGCAAGAGAAGGTGAAGCTTTGGCTGAAAGGCTAACAGAAGAAGGCATAAAGGTTGTTTTGTTTGAGGATTCGGCGTATTCTCTAATTATGAAAGAGACAGATGCAGTATTGATAGGTGCAGATGCCCTGTTTGATTTATGTGTTGTAAATAAGATTGGTAGCTATGCTTTGGCTTTGCTTGCAATGGAATTTGAAAAGCCGTTTTATGTGGTTGCCAATAAATTTAAGGTGTTAGATGGCGATGTTGAGAGGTTCTATAGGATTTCAAAGATGGACCCAAAAGAGATAAGCAATATAAATTGTGATATAATTAATGTATATTTTGAATGCGTGCCGAAGCGTTTGATTAAAAGGATATTTATGGGGTGATAAAATGGAATTTTTATTCGGACCTGTGCCTTCAAGAAGATTGGGCTTAAGCTTAGGTATAAATGTAATACCGTATAAAATCTGTTCTTATAATTGTGTTTACTGTGAAGCAGGCAAAACGACAAAGCTTACAGTGGAAAGGGAGAGTTTCTTTGATCCTTCTAAGATAGAAAGGGAGTTTGTTGAAAATATTGATAAGATGGGCAGAATAGATATTGTTACATTTTCAGGTGGCGGTGAGCCGACGCTTAATAAGGATTTGGGAAGGCTTATAAGGTTTATCAAAGATAAAGGTTTTAAGGTTGCCGTTTTGACAAATGGCAGTCTTATGTTTAGGGAAGATGTAAGGGAAGATTTGATGGATGCCGATGTTGTCATACCAAGTTTGGATGCTGCCTTAAATGACAGTTTTATAAAGATAAATAGGCCACACGGTAGCCTTAGGATTAAGAGAATAATAGATGGTTTGGCTGAATTTTGTAAGGATTTTAAAGGAGAAGTGTGGCTTGAAGTTTTGTTAGCTAAGGATTTAAATAATTCAAAGGAAGATTTGGAAGCTTTAAGTGATGCAATAAATAAGATAAAACCGTCAAAGGTTCAAGTAGGCACAGTTGATAGGCCGCCTGCTGAGAGTTGGGTTGAAAAACTTTCAGATAAAGAGATGATGGATGCTTATGTGTATTTGGCTGCACATACTTCTGTTGAAGTTGAGCTTATAGGCAAGTTCAACAAGGAGAATGATGCTTTTAAAGATGATATCGAAAGGGCTATACTGAAATTGATAAATATAAGGCCGTGTTCTGAAGATGAGCTGATGAGCATCTTCTCGCTAAATAAAGACAAACTAAATGCAGTGTTGAAAAGGTTTGAAAAGGAAGAAAGGGTATATCGCTACACCTACGGTGGAAAGCAGTTTATAGCTGGTAATGTCTCCTTAGTAAAGCAGTGATATAAATATTATACGGAGGTCCCAATGCCAAAAAAACTCCCAATAGGTATCTCAACCTTAAGTCAGATAATAAATGATGGGTATATCTATATTGACAAAACACAAATAGCCTTAGACTTGATAAATAGCGGAAAGTATTACTTTCTATCCCGTCCAAGACGCTTTGGCAAGTCTCTGTTTCTTGATACACTCAAAGAGATATTTAAAGGCAACAAGGAACTATTCAAAGGCTTATACATATATGACAAGTATAATTTTGAAAGCTATCCTGTAATATCTGTATCGTTTGGCTCTGGTGGTGTAAAAACTACAGAAGACCTACACAACGAAGTTGATATAATTCTTGAAAAAAATCAAAGATATCTCAATATAAAATGCCCTGCAGGTTATAGGTTTAAACACTGTTTTCAATATTTAATAGAAGAAGCCTACAAAAAATACCAAAAACCCGTCGTTATTCTCATTGACGAATACGACAAGCCCATTCTTGACAACATAGAGAATAAAGAGATAGCAAGACAGATAAGAGACGAACTAAAGAACTTCTACGCTGTAATCAAAGACTCAGATGCTTTCATCAAGTTTGTCTTTATCACAGGAGTAAGCAAATTCTCAAAGGTTAGTCTCTTTTCTGGTCTAAACAACCTAAACGACATAACGATTAATCCCAGATATGCAACAATCTGTGGTTATACACAGAAGGATGTTGAGACATCATTTGCAGAGCATCTCAAAGGTGTTGACCTTGAGAAGGTAAAAAGATGGTATAACGGCTATAGATGGCTTGGTGAGCCAGTCTATAACCCATTTGACATACTTCTTTTCATCTCAAACCAGTATAGATTTGGCAATTACTGGTTCTCAACAGCCACACCAACATTCCTGCTTAAACTGATAGAGAAAAACAGATACCATCTGCCAAACTTAGAGAAAGCAGTCAAGGATTACAGAATGCTTGATAGCTTTGATGTGGACTTCATAGACATAGAAACCCTAATGTGGCAGACGGGGTATTTGACGATAATAGAAGCAAAAGACACTCCAAGAGGCGTTCTCTTCCATCTTGGCATACCAAACCTTGAAGTTGAATTATCCCTTTTCGGAAGTATAGCAGATTTCATAACAAGGACGAACAATTCAGCTATCATAAGCAACAATCTATATATGGCTTTACTCAACCAAGACTTAGAAACCTTCAAACAAGAACTTATCTCACTATTTGCTTCTATCCCTTATACAAACTTTACAGGTGAAAAGCTTTATGAATATGAAGGATACTATGTCAGTGTATTCTACGCCTATATGAAGGCATTGGGTGTTGAACTGATAGCAGAAGATATAACAAACAAGGGAAGGATAGACTTAACATTAAAGTTTGATGATGCAATATACATTATGGAATTCAAAGAAGAAGGCAAAGACGCCTTAGGACAGATTAAACAGAAGAAGTATTACGAGAAATACCTAAGTGAGAATAAGCCAATCTACCTGATAGGGATAGAGTTTGATAGAAAGGAAAGGAATGTGGTGAGAGTGGATGCAGAAACTCTCAGGCATAAATCAAATAACTATTAAAGTCTGTTTTTAAAAGCGGAGGTTAAAAATGCGCAAACTAACATACAGAAATGTTCCATATATTGACAGAGAAGAGGAAGAGAAGTTTTTATTACATAGACTATACAATGAAGAACCGACAAGCATTCTCTTCATCTACGGACCAAAATCATCAGGCAAGACAACCTTTGTTGAATACATTGTTGAGAATATCTTGCAGAAGGATAAGAGATTCTATGTCAATTATGTGAATTTCAGAAGGTATGCCATAGTAAACTATGATTCGTTCTTAAATATCTACTTCAAACCCATTACAGAAGAGAACAAATCAATGCTTGCAAAGATGAAAGAGAAGTTTAATGTGATAATATCCGGCCTAAAAGGTGAGATAAGCATACCAGAACAGGGAATAAACTATATGGTTAGCTTTAATCTATACAATGCCATGCAAGAGAATAAATTAGACCCATTTGATTTATTCTTTGATATTCTAAAAAAACTAAGAGAAAAAGGCAAAACACCCATCTTAATCATAGATGAAGTCCAAGAATTATCAGATATCTACATGAATGGAGATATAAAGAAAAGATACCTGCTTACAGAGTTCTTTAAGTTTCTCATAGGACTTACAAAAGAGACACACTTGGCTCACATCATTGTTTGCACAAGTTCATCAATTTTTATTGATGAGATATACAACCATTCCAATCTTGCAAAGACAAGTGATTTCTTCCTGTTTGACCACTTTAACCGAGATATAATCCAAGAGTGGCTAAAAGATGAGAAATTCAGTGATGAAGAGATTGAACTGATCTGGGAATTCTTAGGCGGCTGTCCTTATGATATACTTCAGCTTCTATCATACAGAAGGGCGTATAAGGATGAGTTTGATTTGAAAGGTTATCTTGTGCATCAGGCAGAAGTGATGAGAGGAAGGATTAGTTTAACAGTATCAGATAATTTAAAAACAATTGAAGAGAAAAGGTATTTTAAAGAGATGTTGAGACAGATTATAGAAAAGGATTATATTCTCAAGAAAGATGAAGATGAGATGCAAAGCAAAGTGCTAAAGGTTGCAATAGATAAGGATATTCTTTTTCTATATTCAGACAAGGGAACAATAAAGTTTAATTCTCAAATAATGAAAAAAGGCGCTGAAGTCTATTTGGGTTTTGTCATAAATAGTTGAATAAAAACTGTTTTCATAATATAAATAGGTAAAATTTTTTGCAAAAGGAGGTCAAAAAATGGTTCATTACACGGAGTTGGGATTTGTAAACACTAAAGAGATGTTTAAGGATGCAATGGCAAATGGTTATGCCGTTCCTGCTTATAACTTTAACAATATGGAGCAGCTTCAAGCTATAATTACTGCATGTACTTTGACCCAGTCGCCAGTTATTTTGCAGGTTTCAAAGGGTGCAAGGAAATATGCCAACCAGACATTGTTGAGATGGATGGCTCAGGGTGCTGTTGAATTGATGAAAGAGATAGCAAAAGAGAATAATTTAAAGGAGATTCCAATAGCTTTGCATCTTGATCATGGAGATAGCTTTGAATTATGTAAAAGCTGTATAGAAATGGGTTTCTCATCCGTTATGATAGATGGCAGTCATCTGCCTTATGAAGAGAATGTTGAAATCACTGCAAAGGTTGTTGAGTATGCGCATAAGTACGATGTAACTGTTGAAGGCGAGCTTGGTGTCTTGGCTGGTATAGAAGACGATGTTAAGGCTGAGAAGAATATTTACACAAATCCAGACGATGTTGAAGATTTTGTAAAGAGAACGGGTGTTGATTCTTTGGCTATAGCTATTGGAACATCTCATGGTGCATATAAATTTAAGGTAAAACCAGGTGAGCAGCCACCACCATTGAGATTTGATATACTTGAAGAAGTTGAAAAAAGGATTCCGGGCTTTCCTATAGTCTTGCATGGTGCAAGCAGCGTATTGCAGGAGTATGTTGAGATTATCAATAAATATGGTGGCAACTTAGAAGGCGCCGTCGGTGTTCCAGAAGATCAGCTAAGAAAAGCCGCAAAAAGTGCAGTCTGCAAGATAAACATAGATTCAGATGGCAGACTTGTTATGACGGCAAAAATTAGAGAGTTCTTATGGAATAATCCAAAGGAGTTTGACCCAAGAAAATATTTAGGTCCTGCAAGGGAAGAGCTAATCAAAATGTATATGAGAAAGAATAAAGAAGTTTTGGGTAGTGCAAATAGGGTATAGCTATGAGTTATACTAAGAAGCTACTCATATATATGATAGGCTTTGGCGTAGTGATAGGGATTATATTCCCTATCTTTGCTTCCTTTTTTGTTGATGTTAAAAGTGGATATGGAGTTATCTTTGATATTAGTTGCGTTGTTGCTGGTATTGTCGTTGGTCTGAGTGGTTTCTATATAACAAAGGTAATAGTATTAAAACAGCTTGAGAAGATGAGCGAGGTGTTAAAAAAGGTTGAAGATAAGGATTTAAGTTCAAAGATAGATGATGCATCTATTCTCTCTTCTGACGATGAGATAGGTTTACTTGCAAGGGTCTTTAATAAGACTGTGGGTTCTTTGAAAGAAGTTATCAAATATACGGCTGAGCTTATCTCGTCAGTGTTTTCTCTCTCTTCTGAGATAAATAGGGATACAGAATCCATAAAGGGTGTTTTGAATGATACATTGAACTATTCCCAGCAGATCAAGGAATCTGTTGCTAAACTGAGTGAAGTTTACTCTGAGATTGGCGGCAGGCTTGAGGTTGTCAGAAGAAAGCTTGAGAGATCGAACGACACCTTTAATGATAGCTTTGACTTGATAGAGAGTAACCTAAACGATGTCAGTAGCTTTTCAGCGTCGTTTTATGAGATGAAGGGCGAGGTTGAACAGCTAAAGAGTATTGTAAGTCTTGTTGCCGATTCTGTTCTTGTGATAAATGAGATAGCAGA
>CAYTZD010000065.1:0-6098 GCA_964442345.1 uncultured Hippea sp.
CCTCCATAATACTCAGTTTATTATAGAAATTATACCGTTTTTGGCAAATTTAAACTTTTTGGTGCTGTTTTTGCAATTAAACTTGATTAAATATTTTTAATACCTATAATTTAAGAAAAGGTACATTGATGGGTAGGTTTGTGTTATGTTAGCCAAGCGTATTATACCATGTCTTGATGTAAATAAAGGTAGGGTTGTTAAGGGTATCAATTTTGTTAATCTGATTGATGCTGGAGACCCTGTTCAGCAGGCAAAGGTGTATGATAAGCAGGGTGCAGATGAACTTGTTTTCTTGGATATAACAGCCACTTACGAAGAGAGAAAAACAATTATCGATGTTGTTGAGAAAACCGCAGCAGAAGTGTTTATGCCTTTGGCTGTTGGTGGTGGGATAAGAAGTATTGAAGATATAAGGGCTTTGCTTAAAGCTGGTGCCGATAAGGTATCTATAAATTCAGCAGCCGTTAAAAATCCAGACCTTGTAAACGAAGCAAGTAAGATCTTTGGAAGCCAATGTATTGTTGTTGCAATAGATGCAAAAAGAACAGAAAAAGGTTTTGAAGTTTTTATTAAAGGTGGCAGAGAGCCAACGGGCATTGATGCTATTAAGTGGGCAGTAGAAGTCCAAGATAGAGGCGCAGGTGAGATTCTCCTAACAAGCATAGATGCAGACGGAACAAAGGATGGCTATGATATAGAACTTACCAAGATAATATCCGAATCTGTTGATATTCCTGTCATAGCAAGCGGCGGTGCAGGAAAGCTAAAACATTTTGAAGATGTGTTTAAGCAGACGCAGGCTGAAGCCGCTTTAGCTGCAAGCGTGTTTCATTTTGGCACATACACAATTGGCGAAGTTAAGCAGTATTTGAAAGAGAGAGGTGTGAATGTCAGAATATAAATTTGCTTTGCTTGTTTTAAGTGATTCAAGGTCAAAAGAACCTTCAAAAGACAAGGTAAAGCCGATTTTTGAAGAGATAATAAAAAAGATAAACGGCAAGCTTGTCTTATACGATGTTATTCCTGATGAATTTGAGCTTATAAAGAAAAGATTGATAGAGTTTAGCGAAAAAGATGTTGATGTGATAATAACAAGTGGTGGGACAGGTCTATATCCAAGAGATGTAACACCTGATGCAACAAAAGAGGTTCTCGATTTCGAAATTCCTGGAATAGTTAATGCTATCTTATTTGAAGCATTAAAAAAGACGAAAAGGGCTATGTTGACAAGAATGGTTGCAGGTGCAAGGAATAGAAGGTTAATTATAAATCTGCCTGGCTCACCGAAAGCTGTGAAAGAGGATTTGGAATTTATTATAGATGTAATCCCACACGCAGTGGATAAGCTAAAAGGCGACCCAACGCCGTGTGGCTTGTAAAAAAGGAGGTTAAAAGATGAAGACAGACAGAAAGAATTACGAGAAGATTGTTAAAGAGCTAAAAAAGGATCTGCAAAAGGCTGGCTTTGATAAAGAAGTTGTTGATGTGTTTGTTGATGCTTCACTTAAGTATTCAAAGATAGAGAGTTTCTCAGAAAAGTTCGACCCTTCAAAGCTTAAAGATATAATAAAAGAGAGTATTGAGTTTATTCTAAAAAGGAACAAAGAACTAAAAATAGAGATAAAAGATATATCCGTTGGCAAGAAGACATTAACGCAGATAAGACTTTTGACAGATAACAATCCGTTTATAGTTGATAGCGTTACATCAATAATAAATAATCTCAACGAATTTTACATAGAATTTAGTGTTCAGCCTATATTTGTTGTTGAAAGGGATAAGGATGGAAATCTTACGAAGATAGAATCACCGCAGGAGAGCGGCCATAAAGAGCTTTACCTTTACTTCTTGCTTGATGCCATAAGCGATATACAAAAGGAGAAACTTGAAAAAGACATAATAAATTCGGTTAAAGAGAGCAAGTTAGCCGTCGAAGATTTCCCAGAGATGCAAAGAAAGGTAAAGGATATAGCAAGAAAGCTGAACGACCCTATCTATCTTAAGAAGATAAGCGAGAAAGAGACAGAAGATATAAAAGAGTTCCTGATGTGGCTGCTTGACGATAACTTTATCTTTTTGGGAACAAGAAGTTATACACTTGAGCATACCGCAGATGATATTCTAATTCAGTTAGAAGAAGAAAGCTGTCTTGGAATATTAAGGAATACAGAAAGGTCTCTGTTTAAGAATAAGGTATCTATAAAAGAATTGCCCGAAAGCGCACTTGAAACGGTTAAATCTGGCGATGTTATGGTTATAGATAAGACGAATTCAAAAAGCAATGTTTATGATACACGAAGAATGGATTATATAGCCATATCGGAGTTTGACGATAAGTTAAGGGTTGTAAAAAGGCATATAATATTGGGTCTGTTTACACCAAAGGCTTTGAAAGAGCAAGCTTCAAATATTCCTTTCCTGAAGAGTAAGCTTGATAGGATTCTATTTGAAGAGAATGTTGTTGAAGATTCGTTTGAGTATAAACACATGATAGATATTTTCAATACGCTTCCCAAAGATGACCTGTTTATAACGACTACAGAAAACCTAAAGATTCTGCTTGAAGAACTTTTAACTTGCGAAACGGAAGAGCGAATAAAGATACTAACAAGGCAGGCAAACCTTGTGCATGGTGTCTATCTGATTGCTGTTTTGCCTGTTAAGTTTTACTCTCAAAGGAATATAGAAAGGTTTACCCGCTATTTAAGTGATACGCTTGATACAGAAGATATAGAATACAAGATAATAACGCAAAGCCCAAGAATTATCAGGGTTCACTATTATCTGATTTTCAACAGATACAAGAAGCCAGAGATAGATATAAGTCAAATAGAGAAAAATCTAAAAGAGATAGTCTCAAGTTGGAAGGACAATTTTAGAGCAGCGTTGATTGAAAAGTTTGGGACTGGTAAGGCTTCGTACTTTACGAATAAATATCTAAATAGCTTTGATGATGAATACATATCAAAAACAACACCTGAACAGGCTATATTCGATGTTGAATATTTCGAAAAGCTTTTGAATGAAGGGAATCTGCAGGCAGATATTTATACGCAGGGAGAGAATGTATTTTTCAATATATACTCTCTATCTAAGCTGCCTTTGTATGAGATTTTACCAAAACTTAACAATATGGGATTGAATGTTTTATACGAAGATTTTGCGTCTATCTCCGTTGAGAAGAAGAGTATATTTATTCAGAGATTTTCTATAGATGCTGCAGGTTTTGCTTCAAAGAATGCAGAAGAGCTATTTGAGACGATAAAAGATAACTTTGAAGCGATATGGAATAAGATTGTTGAAGATGACGAATTAAATAAGCTTACCACAAAGGCAGTACTGAATTATAAATATATAGATGTTTTAAGGACACTTGCAAATTATCTGATGCAGATAAACTTCCAAATTAAGAAGGGTTCAATTGTATCTGTCTTAAACAAATACCCGCATCTTGCAAAGAGATTAATAGATTACTTTGAAGATAAGTTCTCACCCGAGAAAGCAAAGCCAGATGAAGTTGCCAAGATTCACGAAAGCGTAAGAGATGAGCTTGAGAAGATAAACGACATACACGAATACAGAATTATGCATTCGCTTTTGAATATTATAGAAAGCACAGTCAGAACGAACTTTTATAAAAAGAATAAGAAGTATCATTATATCTCTTTAAAGATAGATTCATCCAAGATTCATACCATGCCATCGCCAAGACCTATGTTTGAAGTATATGTGCATGCTGCATTTATGGAAGGCTGTCACTTGAGAGGTGGCAAGGTCGCAAGAGGTGGTATCAGATGGAGCGACAGAAAAGACGACTTTAGGCTTGAGATTTTAGGATTGATGAAAACCCAGATGGTCAAGAATGCCGTTATTGTCCCTGTTGGTTCAAAAGGTGGATTTATTGTTAAAGAGACGGCAAAGGACAGAAACGAATGGATTGAGCTTGGTAAAAAGGCATATAGAACCTTAATGCGCGGCATGCTTGATGTTACAGATAATATAGATGATAACAACAATGAAGTAAGGCCAGAAGATGTTGTCTGTTATGATGATTTTGATCCGTATCTTGTTGTTGCAGCAGATAAGGGAACGGCAACATTCTCCGACATTGCAAACGAGATAAGCGAGAAAGAATACAACTTCTGGCTAAAGGATGCATTTGCAAGTGGCGGAAAACATGGATACGACCATAAAGAGATAGGTATAACAGCGCGCGGCGCGTGGCAGTGTGTCGAAAGACACTTTAGAGAACTGGGTAAGAATGTATTTAAGGATACATTTACCGTCGTCGGTATTGGTGATATGAGCGGCGATGTCTTCGGAAACGGTATGCTTTATACCGATAAGATTATACTTAAGGCTGCTTTCAACCATATAGAGATATTTGTTGACCCAAATCCTGATCCTGAAGTTTCGTTCAAAGAGAGAAAAAGGCTGTTTGAGAATGGTTTAACCTGGAAGCATTACGATAAAAAGCTGCTTTCGAAGGGTGGTTTTGTTGCAGATAGAAACTCAAAATCAATAAAACTGTCAAAGGAAGCAAAGGAGTTCTTGCAAACCGATAAGGATGAATTAAGCGGTGAAGAATTGATAAAGTTAATCCTGCAGGCTGATGTTGACCTTCTTTGGAATGGTGGCATTGGAACATATGTAAAGGCTACAGACGAAACGCATGAAGAAGTTGGAGATAGGCTTAACGATGCTGTCAGGATAAATGCAAGCCAACTTAGGGCAAAGATAGTGGGAGAAGGCGGTAATCTTGGTTTAACGCAGAAGGCAAGGATAGAATACGCTTTAAACGGTGGAAGGCTAAATACAGATGCTTTGGATAACTCAGCTGGCGTTGACATGTCTGACCATGAAGTCAATCTCAAGATACTTCTTGGCCAGTTGATGAAGGATGGCGTTTTAAAGAATTTAGATGAGCGCAACAAGATGCTTAAGGACTTAACCGAAGAAGTAACCCAAAGGGTTTTAACCCACAACTATATGCAAAGCTTTGCTGTAAGTTTGGATGAGATAAGGTCAAAATATGAACCAGATATATTCTTTGAACTTAACCACTTCCTTGCACAAAAGGGCGTTTTGCATAAAGAAGATTATCCATTTCCTGATAGAAAAGAACTCTCAGCAAGGGTATCAAAAGGCATAGGATACACAAGGCCAGAGCTATCTGTAATGCTTGCACTGAATAAGATGTTTGTTTACGATGAACTACTCAAAAGTAAAGTATTTAGCGATGATACCATAGATCAGTATGCCGTTATGTATTTCCCGCCAACGATTAGGGAGAAGTATGCAGATTATATAGTCAAGCATAGATTGAGAAACGAGATAGCATTTACATTTATGGTTAACCTGATAATAAACAACAACGGCGCAAGTAGCTTATTCAAGATTCATATGATGACAGGTCAAAGCTTTCCGCAGATAATGAAGTCGATGATTTTCTCATATGATGTACTTAATGTGTTTGAGTTAAGAAATAGGCTGTTTGAGTATGAGAATAAGATACCACAGCAGAAGATTTACGAGATTTCGCTTGATATGTTTGATGCCATAAACAAGTTTACGATTAATGAGATTTATATGTTTAGGGATAGTGTATCTCTCGATACAAAAAAGGAAGAAGAAGTAAAGAAGTGGCTTAACGACTATTATAACTGCTGCGTTGTGAATGGTATGTATAAGGACAGCTATCTTGAGAAGATTGAAGTATTGAAAGAGACCATAGACGAAGATTTGGCAAAAGAGATAGCAAAGCTTTACTTCATTGATCCGTTTATACCTGCTTACCATATAGCAAAACTGCTTGGTAAGGATATAAAATCAACAACAGAAGCAATGGAGACGGTCAATAAATACTTCGGATTTAAGGATATACTTGAGTATATCAATTCCATACATATCTCCAACGAGTGGGACAGAATGGCACAGTTTTCTATGATAAGGAATTATACACTCTCATTTATTGCTATGGTTATAAGGTTATTAAAAGAGTTTGGTGGCGATATAGAAAAGCTAATATCAAAGAAGAAGGCAGAATACGACGAATATCTGGCTGATTTGAACACGATTATAGGTATTAAGTCCATCAA
>CAYTZD010000066.1:0-5985 GCA_964442345.1 uncultured Hippea sp.
GGATACAGTCATTGAACCATATCAATAATATCGAAGGCTTCGTCTAAGCTTTCTGCATGATTTATCATGTTATTGAACTTTTTTACATTGGGATAGCCTTTTAGGTAAGCGTGAAAAAATTTTCTAAACTTCACAACGGCTTTATCTTTCCAGAACTCCTCCATATAAATCAGATGTCTTTTCATTATTCTCTTAATCTCTTCAAGGCTTCTTTTAGAATCTTGCTTGTTTAAAAAATCCTCAAAAATATAAGGTTTTCCT
Organism: uncultured Hippea sp.; assembly: GCA_964442345.1. Classification (GTDB taxonomy): domain Bacteria; phylum Campylobacterota_A; class Desulfurellia; order Desulfurellales; family Hippeaceae; genus Hippea. The sequence continues at coordinate 262 of CAYTZD010000066.1, forward strand.
ATTGCTGCCTGTCCTATCATAAAAAACTCACATCCTGTCAACCTTTTAACCTTCTCAAGCTTCAAAAATGAATCTATTCCACCATTTGCAACAACAGGAATCTCCAAAGCATCTCTAACCATTGCTATATGCTCATAATCAGGCTCACCTTTGAAAAATTGGTTTTTCAACCTGGCGTGTATCGTGATAAAATCAACACCCAGATCCTGAAGCTTCAAATACAAAGATATATCGTTTGGTTTATCAAATCCCATACGCATCTTTACAGATATAGGTTTATCAATATTCCTTTTTAAAGCCTTTACGATTTCAAAAAGTCTATCTGGTTCTTTAAGTAGATAAGAACCAGCCTTATTTTTTAACACCTTAGGTGCGGGGCATCCAGCATTTATATCTATACAATCGCAAAATCCTTCAATCTTTTTAGCAGCAGAAACAAACAGTTCGGGATCAGATCCAAACAGTTGAATGCAATACGGCGTATCGGAAATATCCCTTTCTATCAGCTTAAAAGTCTTTTTGTTATCATAACAAAGAGCATTTACCGATATTAACTCGCTAACGGTTAAACCGCAGCCAAACTCTCTACATAACTTTCTAAACGGTTTATCCGTATAGCCAGCCATCGGCGCTAAAAAGTAGGGAGACTCTATATCAAAGGGAAATCTCATCCACGATTCATTGAATCCAAAAACTCTTTATTGCTCTTTGTTTTGGAGAGTTTGTCCAGCAAGAAAAGCATAGCATCAATATCGTTCATCTCAAGCAGAATCTTTCTTAAAATCCAGATTCTGTTAAGCTGATCCTTAGGCACAAGCAGTTCTTCTTTTCTTGTGCCAGAGCGTGTTATATCTATTGCAGGGAAGATCCTTCTGTCGGATAGGCCTCTGTCTAAGTGAAGCTCCATATTACCTGTGCCTTTGAACTCTTCAAAGATAACATCATCCATTCTCGAACCTGTATCTATTAAAGCCGTTGCAATAATCGTTAGACTTCCACCATCTTCAACATTCCTTGCAGCACCGAAAAATCTCTTTGGCTTTTGAAGTGCATTTGAGTCAAGTCCGCCACTTAAAACCTTACCAGACGGCGGTATGACAGAGTTGTAAGCCCTTGCAAGTCTTGTAATAGAATCAAGCAGAATCAAAACATCATAACCCTGTTCAACAAGCCTTTTTGCCCTTTCAAGCACAATCTCTGCCACCTGTATATGGTGTTCTGGAGATTCATCAAATGTTGAACTTATCACTTCTGCCTGGACAGACCTTTTCATATCCGTAACTTCTTCGGGTCTTTCATCAATTAAAAGCACAATGATTATTATTTCAGGGTGATTTTTCGTGATGCTGTTTGCTATATTCTGAAGCAGCATCGTTTTACCCGTTCTTGGTGGAGCAACAATCAATCCACGCTGACCCTTGCCAATAGGTGTTATTAGATCCATAACGCGAGACGATAGATTATCCGGCGTCGTCTCAAGCTTTATGCGTTCCATCGGATACAAAGGTGTCAAATCGTCGAAGTTCTTTCTCTTTGTTGCTTCTTCTGGTGGTTTGTAGTTTATCTGTTCAATCTTTAGAAGGGCATAGTATTTCTCGTTCTCTTTCGGTGCTCGAACCTGACCGTAAACATAATCACCTGTTTTCAATCCAAATTTCTTTATCTGACTTGGAGAGACATATATATCGTTATGTCCCGCCAAATAGTTGTTATTAACAGACCTTAAAAAGCCAAATCCATCTGGCAAAATCTCCAATACGCCTTCGCCTTTCATCAAACTAACAAGCTGCGGCTTGTTCTCTTCATTCTCTTTGGTTTTTGTTTCAGGCTGATTCTTTAAAGGAAGTTCCTGCTGCTTGTTTTGATTTTTTGCTTCCATTCTTCTTAAAATCTCCTCTATAAGATCATTTTTTCTTTTTATCGTCGTTGGGATACCCAAACCCTTTCCAATCTCCACAAGCTCTACCAGCTTCTTTTTTGTCAGAGTTTCCCTATCAAAATGCATAAAACCTTCTCTCCTTTTTTATGTTCCTTTTTAATTTATTCGCTAACTGCTTCCAAATTTAAGACGGGGGAATTCTCGCCTTTTAAAAGAACATCTACTGCAAATTTTTCAGACAATTTAACATAATCTGTTATCGTTGAGACATCAACTGCGAAAAAGTCCATCAGCTTAGGGTTAAAAAGCACTCTTTTAAAACTTTTTCTGCTTGCAGAAACCGTCGCCACACTTTTAAAAATCAACTTACTAACTGTGAAGCTAAATAAGACACTATCCACCCTGTTTTTGAATCGCCCATCTAAATCGGCATTATACCTTGATAATGTCTTTTTTGCAAGTTCTTTGTATGAGACATCACTCAAAGAATCGGCAATAAGTTCAATATATGCATGCTTTACACCCTTAAACTTATCATCAAACCCTTTCACTATTATACCATGAGCAACAGCATCAGCAGCAAGATGGGTCAGATAACCATAAGCAAAGGCTTTTTCTCTTTCGTCTCTTGACTTATTTAGCAAGTCAAAACCAACTTCCCAATTATGCGAGTGCCTGTTTTTAGAAGATAGATTTTTACCTATTATGAAATCTGGCGCTAACGAACCATAGAGATACTCACTTAAATTGGCAAACAGAAGCATCTTCAGATAATCTGGAAGCTCTCCTATGATATTTAACGATACACCAAGATGAACGGAAGGCCCCCATGCAAAACTTACATCTGGGATTATAACAACAAAAAACACGACAAGTGCGATAATCAGTGCAGACATCATCTTTATAATACAACCATTTTTTTAAAAAAGTCAAATAAAATCGTTGAAAAAAGCTAAAATTATGATATTAAAGTCCAGCCATGATAAGATTTAACTCATTCGACGATTATAAAACCCACTTTCTTAAGCTTATAGAGCTTGAAAGAAAGGCAGAAAAAGAGTTCCATTTAGAAGAGATAAGGCATCTAACGGCAAAACAGAGACAGTCTCGCGGCAGGGCTCTTTTAAATCTCAAAGGAAAACTCATCGGCAGATTTTTAGATTACTTAATATACAGATTTTCAGCAAAAGAAGAAAAAGAGCATCAGATAAAGGTTGGCGATATTGTCTTAATCTCAAAGGGCGAACCATTGAAATTCTCCCAAGAAGCAACCGTTAGTGCAGCCGCAAAAAAATACATTGATGTTATGGTTAAACAGAAGCTGTTTAAGTCCAAGCATTACAGGATTGACTTATTTGTTAGCGATATAACCTTCAAGCGTATGAAAAATGCCATCTTAAATATAGAAAATAGCGAATTTGACCCAGAAATCATACTCGGAATAAAAAGTCCGCAAATCAAAGATTCGACCGAAAAATCTGAAAAACTCAACCAATCACAGAATGAAGCGTTAAAAAAGGCAAAGGAATCAGAATTATTCTTAATTCATGGTCCACCTGGAACGGGAAAAACGACAACGCTTGCAGAAGTTATAAAAGCAAATTTAGGCAAAAAGATACTGGTTGCAGCAGACAGTAATGTTGCAATAGACAATCTCCTTGAGAAGTTTAAAGATAGAAAGGTTGTAAGAATAGGACACCCTGCAAAGATAGAAGATGATCTTCTAAACCTATCACTCGATGTTGCAATACGCCAAGATGCACGATACATCCAGATAGAAAAAATGATAAACGATATAGACAAGATGAAAGAAAGAAGGGATAAAGCCTTTAAAAAACCGACACCAGCAACAAGGAGAGGACTTTCAAACGATGAAATTTTGACGCTTGCATCCCAAAATAGATCAAAAAGAGGACTTAAAGCATCAAAAATCAAACAGATGGCAGGCTGGATTGAGATGTCTGCCAAAATAGCAAATCTGTATGAGCAGAAAGAGAATCTGCTTAGAAAGATAATCTACGAACAGATAGATAATGCAGAAATCGTATTTGCAACAAACTCAGCAGCAGGCAGCGAATTTTTAGAAAACTTCAAATTTGATGTTGTATTTATAGACGAAGCCGCACAAGCAATAGAACCATCGGCACTTATCCCATTAACAAAAGGCAAAAGGGTAATAATGGCAGGAGACCATAAACAACTTCCGCCCACAATCCTATCAGAAAAGGCAAAAAGATTGTCTTTTAGTCTATTTGAGAGATTCAGCAAGCTTTATCCACAAGCAACCCAGATGCTGACGATACAATACAGAATGAACGAGAAGATAAACAAGTTTCCAAGCTGTGAGTTTTACAACTGCAATGTAATTTCTGATGAATCGGTAAAAGATATTAAGCTTAGCGATATAGCGTCTCCCACTGAGTTTATCGGTTTTGACGAACCTGTTGTATTCTTTGATACGATGGGCAAGTTTCTTGAACAGAACAAAAAAGGGAGCTTTTCAAAGTTTAATCCGCTTGAAGCAGAGTTTGTAAAAAAGCTAACAGACGAACTGAAAAAATCAGGCCTAAGAAACGAAGCAGTTGGCGTTATAACACCATATAAAGACCACGAAGAATACTTAAAAAGAATCATACCTGACATAGAGATAAAATCGATTGATGGATTTCAAGGAAGAGAAAAGGAAGTGATTATACTTAGCCTTGTCAGAGCAAACGACGAAGAAGAGATAGGCTTTCTAAAGGATAAAAGGAGATTAAATGTGGCTTTAACGCGAGCAAAAAGAAAGCTTATTGTTGTTGGTGATGCAAAAACGCTTATTACAAACAGAATATATGCTGACTTTTTAGATTATGTTCACGAAAATGGCCTTTATGTTAAAGTATAACACCAGCCATAACAACTGCGTCTTTATAATAGATAGCTGCTATCTGACCAGGCGTTGGTGCAAATTGCGGTTCTTTAAATGTTATGTGTAAAATACTTTTTTTTAGTTTAACCGTGCAGTCAGCTTCGTCCATCTTTGACCTAAGCTTTGCCTTTGCTTTAAATTCAAACGATGGCAGATAGACAAGGTTAATCAGCTTGGCTTTTAGGCTTCTTTTAAACATCTCGCTTTTTGTTGCAAGATGAATATCAAAGTTCTTTGGGTCAATCTTTTTAACATACAAAGCTTCTTTATAAGGAATTCTTAAGCCTTTTCTCTGACCTATTGTATAATTAAAGATACCGTTGTGTTTCTTTATTCTTTTTCCGTTTAAGATAAAATAGCCTTCTCTGTCAGGATACAGCTTCTCTAAATAATTCCTATAATCACCATCTATAAAACAGACATCAAAGCTTTCTTTCTTTTCTGCAGCTGGAAGGTTTAACTGCCTTGCTATCTCTCTTATCTTGCTTTTTTCCATATTACCCAAAGGGAAGATGGTCTTTTCTATTTGCGATGGTTTTAGAAGTGCAAGAAAATAGGATTGATCTTTTGTTGAACTTGATTTTGCTATCACCTTCTTACCGTCAATATCTTTAATTCTTGCATAATGGCCTGTTGCAACAAGATCACAGTTTAGAACTTTTGCCTTCTCATACAAAAACTTAAACTTTACCTTTCTGTTGCAAAACAGACACGGACTTGGTGTTTTTGCGTTCATATAGCTTTCAAAGAAGTAATCAATAATCGTCTTTTTAAAGTAACCTGAATAATCAAAACTGTGCCATTCTATATTAAGCTTTTCTGCAATCATTTTGGCATCCTGGATAGATGTATCGTTCTTATATAACTTAAATGTTATACCAACAACTTCGTATCCTTCTTTCTTCAGGATATAAGCAGCAGAAGCAGAATCAAC
>CAYTZD010000067.1:0-5668 GCA_964442345.1 uncultured Hippea sp.
CATATTAAATAACTGGTGGTGGCAGGATAGCTAAGGCTACCCTGCCTTTTGATTAAACAGTAAAGCCGTCTTCTTGGGCAGCTTGCTGGCAGGGTAGCCAGCAGGACTGCTTGGGAAGGCGGTTTTTTATTTTAGGCCGTCTTTCTAAGCAGTTGCCTTAGGGAGACGGCCTTTTTTATTTGTGGAGGTTTAAAAATGGATCTAAAAGAGAAGGTTTTAAAAGCATTTGACGAAGGATTTGACGGCATTGTGGTTTATGAAGAGATTGAAGGCGATTTAGACACACCTGTATCCATTCTTGCAAAACTATTAGATGAAGAACAGGTTTTTCTGCTTGAAAGTGCCAAAGAAGACAAAACCTACAGCCGATTCTCGTTTATCGGATTTTCTCCTGACTCCCACATAACAATTAAAAAAGAGCAAGATTTAGCACGCTTTGAAAAGCTTAAAGTCTATCAGACGGAGAATCTCGGCAGTTTCAAGGGTGGTTATGTAGGATATTTTCCTTTTGAAGCCGTTGAACTGTTTGGTATCTTGAGAAAACCGCTAAATAAAAAACCCAAAAACTTTGGCGTCTTTTTCAAGGTAAGCGAATTTTTAGTCTATGACAACTATACAAACAGATTGTATCTGGGTGTGTTTTACGAATTTGACAAGAATAAAACCTTAGATTCCAACATCTCAGCGCTGTCTGAGAAATTAGAAAAACTGAAAGAGAAGTTCAAAGAGAAAAGTTCAAAAAACATTACTCGCTTCAAACAGCCAGAAGCAAAGATAATAGAAAGCATGTTTTCTCAAGAAGAATTCGAAAACAGCGTAAAACAGGTAAAAGAATTAATTGAAGAAGGTGAAGCAATTCAGGTTGTTCTAAGCAACTATTATCTGGCAGAGAATATCGACCCGTTTGAGTTTTACAGAAACTTACGCAGAATAAATCCTTCTCCTTATATGTTCTTTGTTAAAGACAACAATTTTTATCTTGCTGGTTCATCGCCAGAAATCCACCTAAGGATAAGAAACAACATAGCAACGATAAGGCCTATAGCAGGCACACGACCAAAAGGAGAGAATTTAGATAAAATCAAAAAAGATCTCTTAAACGACGAAAAAGAAAAAGCTGAACACCTGATGCTTGTTGACCTTGCACGAAACGATTTGGCACGGGTCTCAAAACCTGCAGCCGTTACCGTTACATCGTTTATGCAGCCTGAAGTTTATTCGCATGTAATACATCTAACTTCCAATGTCGAAGCAAACTTAGACGAGAATATATCTCCTATCGAAGTAATAAAAAATACCTTTCCAGCCGGGACATTAAGCGGTGCACCTAAGGTGCGAGCAATAGAGATAATAGATGAATTCGAAAAACAGCCAAGAGAAGCATACGGCGGATGCGTTGGCTATATAGGATTTGATGGCAACTTAGACCTTGCAATCACGATAAGAACGGCCATCTTTGAAAACAATATAGCCAAGCTACAGGCTGGTGCAGGCATAGTCTATGACAGCAACCCACACAGCGAATATTTAGAAACCATAAACAAGCTAAAAGCACTTCTAAAAGCAGGAGGTATAAATGATACTCTTAATTGATAACTATGATTCGTTCACTTACAACCTTTATCACTATCTTGGACTGTTTGATGATGTAAAGGTCGTAAAAAACGACGAAAAATTAAGCACTATCAAAAATATTCAAAATCTTAAAGGCATTGTTATATCACCGGGACCTTCACATCCGAAAAACTCCCTACTTTCGCTTGATACGGTTGACTTCTTCAAAGGCAAACTGCCAATTCTCGGCGTATGCTTAGGCATGCAGGCGATAGGGTATTACTTTGGCTTCACAATAAGAAAAGCAAAAAGAATCATGCACGGCAAGGTTGATACGATACTGACAAAAACAAAAAGCCTGCTATTTAAGGAACTGCCAGAGAACTTCAAGGCAACAAGGTATCACTCCTTAGTCGTTGACGACATCAAAGATAACTTTATTATCAATTCAATCTCTCAAACAGATAACGAGATAATGGGCATAGAAAACAAAAACCTAAACATATTCGGCCTTCAATTCCACCCTGAATCATACGCAAGCCAATTTGGACTTGAATTGATAAGAAACTTTGTAAAGGAGGTATGCAAAAATGCTTAAAGAAGCAATTGAACAGCTAAAAAAAGGTAAAAATTTGGAATTCAACCTAACAAAAGCCATCTTTGACAGTCTGCTTGATGGTGTGGCAGATGAAAACCTTGCAGCAGAATTTTTAAGCCTACTTGCAGACAAAAAGGAGACAGCAGATGAAGTCTATGCTGCAGCTTTATCGTTAAAAGAACACGCAAACAGTGTCAAGATTGATACAGATGCTTTAGATACCTGCGGAACAGGCGGAGATAAAAAAAACACATTCAACATCTCCACAACATCGGCTATTGTTTGCAGCTTGTTTATACCAATTGCAAAGCACGGCAACAGGGCGGTAAGCTCAAACACAGGTTCAGCAGACATACTAAATGCACTAAACATACCAACAGATCTAAACAAAGAAGACGCTTTAAAGTTTTTTAAAGACAAAAACTTCGTATTCCTTTTTGCGCCAAACTTCCATCCTGCGATGAAGAATGTTGCCAAAATCAGACAGAAACTAAAAAGAAGAACCATCTTCAATCTCATTGGACCGCTTGTTAATCCTTTCTCGGTAAAAAATCAGCTTATAGGCGTCTTTTCGCTTGAATTTATAGATGTAATCTTTGAAGCAGCCCAAAATTTAGGCATAAAAAACATAGCCGTTGTCTCATCTTATGATGGAATGGACGAGATAAGCCCATCAGCAAAAAGCAAGTGTTTAATAAAAAGAGATGGCATCGTAAAAGAGATTGAGATTGACCCGATGGAATTTGGCCTAAATGCAAGCTTAGATGAGATTAAAGGCGGTGATGCCAAAACAAATGCAAGGATATTAACAGAGATATTCGAAGGCAAAAGGGAAAAACTTGCAAAAACAGTCTCTCTAAACGCAGCATTTGCCTTATACACGGCTGGCATAGCCGATACGCCCAAAGAAGGATTTAAAATGGCTTTAGAAAGCATAAAAAACGGCAAGGCACTTGAAAAATTGAACGATTTAAGGAGTCAATAATGGCTTTGCTTGACAAGATTCTAAAAACAAAAATTGAAGAGATAAAAAATCTCAACATAAAAGGCAAAAGAGAAAGAGAGATTCACAAATTAGAAACAGACAAAAACAGCATAAATATCATTGCAGAGATAAAATCACACTCTCCTTCGGCTGGCTTTATAAGGGATATAAACTTAGATGAGATTGTAAAAGTCTATTCAGAAGAAGCTATAGCAATAAGCGTTCTAACAGACAAAAAGTTTTTTAACGGCAGTTTTGAGTTTCTTGAAAAAGTAGGCAAAAAAACCAACCTGCCACTGTTGTGTAAGGATTTTATTATCGACGAAAAACAGATTCTAAAAGCCTATCTGTCGGGTGCAGACCTTGTTCTATTGATTGCACGAATAGTCGATTTTGATAATCTAAAGAAACTTTACGATACAACTTTGTCGCTTGGCATGGATGCAATCGTTGAGATATTCGACGAAGAAGATTTAAAAAAGGTTGAAAAACTAAAGCCGTCAATCGTTGGTGTAAATTCACGAAATCTTGATACGCTTGAAATATCACTTAAAAAGACAAAACTACTGCTAAACAGAATAGACTTTCCATGCCTAAGGGTTGCAGAAAGCGGCATAAAGACAAAAGACGATATTGAATTTTTAAAAAATCATTGCGATGCATTCTTAATAGGAGAGACGCTTCTAAAAAGCAAAAACATAAAGGAGAAGTTTAAGGAGTTAAAAGGTGAAGGTTAAATTCTGCGGTATGACAAACTATGAAGATGTAAAAGCCGCAATAGAATTGGGCGTCGATTTTATTGGCTTTGTCTTTTATAAAAAAAGCAAGCGTTTCATAGATTACAGCAAAGCCAAACAGATAATCGAAAAAATTAAAGGAGAAGTCAAAACCGTTGGCGTCTTTGTTGATGAAACCTGCAAAGAGATTGAAGAAGTTATGGACTTTTGCGGCCTTGATTATGCCCAGATTTATAAGGATTGCCCTTTAGAAAGAAGAATCAGGGTTTACAGGATTAAAGATAAATTGCCTGAAAAAGTTGCCGATGGACTACTGCTATTTGACAAATTTACAGATTCAATCGGCGGAAGTGGCATATCGTTTAACTTCAATCTAATTAAGGATTTTCAGTTTAAGGATAGGCTGTTTGTTGCAGGCGGAATAAATATAAACAATGTAAAAGATTTGGTGGGTTTAAACATCTACGGTGTTGACCTTGTAAGCGGCATTGAAGCCTATCCTGGCAAAAAGGATTTTGAAAAGATGAAAGAATTTATGGAATTTGTAAGGAGTCAAAAATGAAAAGATATTTTGGAATATACGGCGGTCAATTTGTCTCTGAAACCTTAATCGGCGTTTTAGAAGAACTTGAAGAAGCTTTCAAAGAATTCAAAAAGGACAAGAAGGCAAATAAAGAATTAAAAAACTATCTTAGAAACTATGCAGGAAGACCAACGCCATTGTATTTTGCAAAGAACTTAAGTTCATATTTAGGTGCGGAAGTTTTCATAAAAAGGGAAGACCTTTTGCATTCTGGAGCCCACAAACTGAATAACACACTTGGTCAGATTATTCTTGCTAAGTTTATGGGTAAAAAAAGGATTATCGCAGAAACCGGAGCAGGACAGCACGGTGTTGCAACGGCAACGGCAGCAGCTTTGCTTGGTATGGAATGCGTTATCTATATGGGAAAAAAAGACGCAGAAAGACAACGGCCAAACCTGCTAAGGATGAAGCTTTTGGGTGCTGAAGTGAGAATCGTAAACAAGGGTTCAATGACCTTAAAAAGCGCAATAAACGAAGCATTAAGGGATTGGGTGAGAAATGTAAAAACGACACATTATCTTATAGGCAGCGTTGTAGGGCCTTATCCGTTTCCATCTATCGTTGCCTACTTTCAATCGGTTATAGGCAAAGAAGCAAAAAAGCAGATACTTAAAGAGAAAGGAAGACTGCCCGATGCTGTGATTGCATGTGTGGGTGGTGGAAGCAATGCCATTGGTATATTCTCAGGCTTTTTAAATGATAAAGATGTTGAACTATACGGCATTGAAGCAGGCGGAGAATCACTTGAATTAGGCAAACATTCAGCAACTTTAACGGCAGGAAGGATAGGCATCTTACACGGTGCAATAAGCTATCTGCTTCAGGATGAATTTGGCCAGATCTCAAAGGTTCATTCCATCTCGGCAGGACTTGATTATCCCGGCGTTGGCCCGCAACACAGCTATCTAAAGGATATAAAACGGGTAAAATACGATGTGTGTTTTGATGATGAAGCAATAGAAGGTTTTAAGCTTCTAAGCAGACTTGAAGGCATTATACCAGCGCTTGAAAGTTCGCATACCTTAGGCTATCTCCTAAAAAAGAGAGAATATTTTAAAGATAGAACCGTTATAATAAACCTATCCGGCAGGGGGGATAAAGATTTACCCATAATAGAAAACATTGGACTGTTTGATGATATAAATAAACAATTGGCTAACTTATAGAACAAAAATTTGCAAAATTTAATAAAATAATTAAGATAGGAT
>CAYTZD010000068.1:0-5616 GCA_964442345.1 uncultured Hippea sp.
AAGCAAACCTTCGACTATACTCGAAGGTTTAAGTCAGCCTAAGTGATGGATTGGCCTCAATAGAAGCATAATCAAATGTTGCTTTATCCAAAGATAAAGATGCCACAAAGGCAATCATCAATGCGTTGTCTGTTGTCAATTCCTTTGGTGGCAGTATAAGATTTATACCTTCCTTTTTACATCTCTCCTTGAATGTATCCCTTAAAAGCGAATTGGCAGATACACCACCGGATATTGACAAATTTTTGACATTCAAATCCTTACAGGCTTTTAGCGACTTTTCAACCAGTATATCAACAGCCGATTTTTGAAATGATGCTGCAATATCAGAAACATCAGTTTTTGACAGGCTACCCAGTTTACTGACAAGGTTTTTGACAAAAGTCTTTACGCCGCTAAAGCTGAAATTATAGGATTTTTCATGCTCAAGACCTTTGGGAATCTTAAAACGATAAGGATCTCCACTTTTTGACAGCTTATCTATTAAAGGCCCACCCGGATATTCAAGTCCCAACACCCTTGCAACCTTGTCAAATGCCTCTCCTACTGCATCATCCAATGTCTTTCCAAGCAGTCTATACCTGCCAAAGTCTTCAACCAAAAACAGATGCGTATGTCCACCTGATACAACAAGCGATATAAACGGATAGTCAATTTCCTTGTCAAAAAATGGAGCAAATATGTGTCCTTCTATGTGGTTGACAGGAATAATAGGCAATCTATTTGCATAGGCTAAAGCCTTAGCAAAAGCAACACCGACAAGAAGACTGGGTAAAAGGCCAGGACCAACCGTAACGGCAACATATTCAACATCACCTAAATCCTTTGAAACCCTATTTAGCGCTTCTTCTGTTAGGTAGGCTATCGTCTCTGCGTGCCTTCTTGCTGCAAGTTCTGGTATAACACCGCCGAATTTAGCATGTATATCATTTTGAGACGATATAACATTTGAATAGAGACTGCTATCTTTATAAAAAGAGACGGATGTATCGTCGCACGATGTATCAAACGCCAAAATCATCTCAGCACAAACACCACATTAACAAGATAAGGCTTTAGTTCTTGTTTCATTCTTTTTAAAGCTATCAATGTTTTAGGCCTGCAATGGCCTATAGCAAGAACAATATCTCTTCTCTTTAGCATTCCAATCGCCTTTCTAATCTGGCCTTCAATGTATCTGACATCTGCAATATTATCAAGAAAAACCCGCCTTCTTTGACACAACACGCCCAACCTTTTTGCTTCAATACACCCAAGACTATCTTTAACAGTATAGCTATCAACAAAAAACATCTTATGCTTTTTTAAAAACTCCAATATCCAATCTATATGTTTTTTATCCTTTAAGATTGCAGAACCTTCATGGTTGTTAAGCCCAATGGCATCTGGAATTTTGTTTAATGCTCTCTCTAAAAGCTCAAATGTTTTCTTCTTTGAAGTCCATAAGTATATCGCATTCCTACCCGGATTGTTTTTGGGATAATTAAGCGGCTGGCTGGGCATATGAATCATAACCACATATCCATTTTTTGCAAACTCTCTGGAAAGCTCGCCACTAAACGGTGCATCCGGCAAAAAGGAGAAGGCAAGGGGAAGATTGAGTTCTTCAAACTCCCTTGCCAGTTCAACATCATAGCCCATATCATCTATAACAATTGCAAGCCTTTTCTTTTTTAAAAGATATAAAGAGCTTGCGCCAAAAGCCACCTGCGATATAAAAATGACAATCAAAACTACTGAGACTTTCTTGAGCATATTATATCTTCTGCCTTTATTAGTTCTATCGCCCTAAGAAGCTGATAATCATCCTTTATCTTATTCTCAGAAGCCGTCTCTTTCTTTGCCTTTTTAGCTGAAGGATTATTTAGATGGTGCAGTAAATTACTCTCCCTTATAGCAAAAGTGCTTTTCTCTTCAACAATCTTTGCCTGATGAACAACGATATCTGGATCAATGCCAACAGCCTGAATGCTTTTGCCGCTTGGTGTATAATATTTAGCCGTTGTAAGCCTTAAGGCAGAACCATCTTCAAGTGGTATAATCGATTGGACAGATCCCTTACCAAAGCTTCTTACACCCATTATGATTGCCCTTTTGTGGTCTTTTAAGCAACCTGAGACAATCTCTGCTGCACTTGCAGTGCCAGAGTTAATTAAAACAACAATAGGATAACTGGGTTCGCTACCATCATTATGTGCATAGAAGTATTTGCTTTCTGTTTTCTTTCTTCCTCTTATTGAGACAATAACGCCCTTTTTGATAAAGAGATCGCACACGCCTATTGCTTCCCTTAAAAGACCACCTGGATCGTTTCTTAAATCAATTACAAGACCCTTTATCTTACCCAATTTTTTCAAAGCTTTCTTAAGCTCAGCCGTTGTGCCATCTTGAAACTGCGTTATTCTCACATAACCAATATCACCGTATTTTTTATACTTTACGCTTTTAACATGGATAATTGCTCGTGTTATAGTTATATCAAACGGCTTCTGTTTGCCTTCCCTTAAAATTGTTATCGTAACCTTCGTGCCTGGTTTTCCACGCAATAGCTTGACACACTGGCTAAGTGTCATACCAAATGTGCTTTCGCCGTTTATCTTGATAATCTTGTCACCAGCTTTTATGCCAGCCTTAAAAGCCGGCGTATCTTCAATGGGTGAAACAACCGTCAAAACACCATCCTTCATCGTAACAACCATACCAAGTCCGCCAAATTTTCCCGTCGTTGTAATCTTAAGTTCTTTATACTCATCCTTTGTCATGTAAGATGAATGCGGATCTAAAGAGCTTACCATACCCTTAATGGCGTCGTTAACCAGCTTTACCTTGCTAACATTGTCAACATAATTACCTTCAATAATCGTCATAACCTTTGCAAAGATTCTAAGCTTCTCATACTCTGTCTCTTCAGCAAACGATGGGACAGATACAAGCAGAAAAATCAACACGATGCCTATAAGCCTTTTCATTTTAGAAACCTCCTATCTAAAAAGTATAACGGATTGACTGCCGTTGCATGTCTTCTTATCTCAAAGTGCAACTTTGTTGAACTTAGTCTGCCTATGCACTGATGCGCCTTAACAACCTGACCTACTTTTAAGGAACTGTTCAGTCCTGCATAGACTGTATAATAGCCGTTTAAATGGTTTATTATCACAACGCCGCCATATCCCGGCAGATCACCAACAAATCCAACCTTGCCGTATGCCACACTCCTTATGCAGCTGCCTTTTTTTGCTTTTATATCTATACCGTCATTTCTTGTATAAACCCTAAAGACAGGGTCGTATTTTCTACCAAAACGACTGACAACCTTGCCACTAACGGGTGGTCTTATCTTATGCGCTAAAGCCTTAAACTCCTTCTCGACAAGTTTTGGATTTATCTTCTTAACAACCTTAAGCTTTTTGCTTTCTCTTTTTCTCTTTTCTTCTTCTATGATCTTTTTAAGCAGCTTTTTTAGGTTCTCTCTCTGCTTTGTTAGCTTTTGTATCTCGTCTAAATACTGCTTCTTTTTGCTTTCTGCCATCACTGCAAGTCTATTTAGTGTTGCTTTTTGTGCATCTAAATCGCGCTGCTGGGTTTTTATCTTCTCTATAATCTTCTGCTTCTGTCTCATATAAGCGTTGAGTTTTTCTATTCTCTGTTTTAAATACTCTCTCTTTGAGATATAGCTTTTTATCCTATCCTGCATATACGATGTGATAAACCCATTCATGTGGCTATACCAGACACCTTTGGCATAATAGTTGCTTACCTTAGAATATTCATAATAGCTGACAAGCTCTTTATAAAGCTTCTCCTTCTGCCTTTCTAAATCCAAAGACACCTTGCCAATCTCTCTTTTTAATGTCGCTATCTTCCTATTTAGCAAATCCAAGTCCTTTTTTGTCCTTTTTATCTTAGATTTTAGAAATGTTATCCTTCTGTCCGTCTCTGAAATCTGTTTAAGTATCGTTAAATACTGGCTTCTTAGCTTGTTGTAATCTTCCTTTCGCTGCTTTATCGTTTCAGAGATACTCTTTAGCTTCTCTTCTATAACCTTCTTATTTGCCGTATATCCTACCGATGAGATAAAAACAAAAAAGAGCAGAAAGAGACTAAACCTTCTCATCATTGAAAATAAAAACGATAAGGGATGAGATAAATGTAAACAGAAAACCGATGATTATATTCAAAGCAAATGTATTCTTCTGCGAATTCTTAATTAACTCCTTGCTTATATAGGGAACATCGCCGTATTTATCGTAAATAAAGTAAATTACAACAATCACGACAACAGAAAATAAAAACCCCCAGATGGCAGGCGTCATCGTATCCTTAAGGAACATCCTAAAGATAGTAAACCGCTTTATACCAAAAAACTTCAGCGTATCGTAATCGAATTTGCGATGAGAATAGAATATCGTCATAATAGACAAAAAGACTATGAACTCAACGGCATACAAAACACCAACAACAATCTCTGAAAAATAGATAAGCCTTTCATGCAATGAGCTAATCTCCGCCAAAACGCCTTCTGGATATTTAACCGCATCGACAATATCGTTGTATTTCAAAGAGATGGCAAACTCCTTAAAGTGTAATTCTGTTGTAAACGATGGAGAGAAGAAGACTTCAATGGAATAGGGAAACGGATTCCTGCTAAATAGGTTCTTGTCTATGGAAAATTTCTTTATCATCTCGTCAAATGCTTCATTTTTATCTATCAATCTAACCTTCAGAACACCGTTTTTAAGCTTTATCTGATTTAGAAGCCTATTGACTTCGTCTATTTTTGCTTCAGGCTTAACAAACACAAACAGTGGCGTTTGGCTTTTTCTCTTTTCTACATAGGCATTCAAAGCAAAAAAGATGCTCATCAATACACTCATTGTTAAAACAAACGAAACAAATATGAAAAATAGTGCAATCTTTACATTATCACGCCGTCTCATTGTTTATCTCTATGGTAAAGAAGTCATCGTCTATCGAATTCAGCGTTGCAATCAAGAATGTTATACCCTTCTTCTCGTTCAACCTTTTAAAAAGGTGTATGACTTTTCTTTTGTAATGCTCAGAGAGATACCTTAATGGCTCATCTGCTATAACCAAAGGAAAGTTATATATAACACCGCGAGCAATATTAACAAGCGACTGTTCGCTAATGGATAATTCCTGTGGATACTTATCAAGCAGATGACCAATCGAGAGTATATCGAATATCTCTTCTGATAGATACAGATTTCTCTTTGTTAATTTAGTTATGGCCTGTAAGTTCTCCTTAACCGTCATCGTTGAGATAAGCCTTATATCTTCAAAGATAATGCCCAAATACCTTCTAAGCAGAAGGATGCCAGAGTAGTTTAAATCACCCACATTAAAATCAAACACGCGCACAAATCCACTATCTGGCTTTTCTGCACCATAGATCATTTTTAGAATCGTGCTTTTGCCTGCAGACTGCGGCAAGATAATCTGATTAATCCTGCCTTGTGCAACCCTGAAACTTAGATTCTTAAATATAACACGCCTGTTATAGCTTTTGTTTACATCAATAAATTCAACCATTTAGGAATTGTTTTATCTCTTCTGCCAACTTCTCCTTTGTAAAGCCGTATTTGCAGAATAGGTCGT
>CAYTZD010000069.1:0-5409 GCA_964442345.1 uncultured Hippea sp.
AGCCTTTGGGCTGGTTTTTTTTATTTAAATTTGTATAATCTCAACTATTATGAACAGAAGAGCCTTGAGAAAGATAAAAAGCATATTCAAAGAGAGATGTTTAACGGATAAGTTAAGCAGAATTCAGTATTCATACGATGCCACCCAAAAGATGTATCTTCCCGATGTGGTTGTTATAGCAGAAAATACTCAAGAGATATCACAATTAATGAAAATAGCCAACAGATACAAGATACCCGTTGTAGCACGCGGTTGGGGAAGTGGCTTTACCGGTGGTGCTTTAAACATAGAAGGCGGCATATGTTTGTCGCTTGAGAAGATGGATAAGGTTATAGAACTTGACCTTGACAACATGATGGTCTGGGTCGAAGCAGGTATGGTAAATTACGACCTGCAGGAGTATGTAAAGCCATATGGATTGTTCTTTCCACCTGACCCGTCAAGCTGGAAGTTCTCAACAATCGGCGGCAACATAGCAGAAAACGCAGGCGGCCCAAGAGCCGTTAAATACGGCGTGATGAAGGATTGGGTCAAAGGACTTGAGATAGTGCTTGCAGACGGCACAATCATGAAGACAGGATCAAAAAACATAAAGGATGTTGCAGGATATGATTTAACAAGCCTGATAGTGGGAAGCGAAGGAACTTTAGCCATAATCACAAAGGCGCTTCTTAGGTTGTTCCCTTTACCTGAAGCAAAAAAGACGATGCAGATTGCATTTGACGATATGAGCAAAGCTGCAGCATTTGTAAACAAGATACTTCTAAACGGCGTTATTCCCGTTGCCATTGAGTTTGTTGACAAAGATGCAATAAAAACGGTTAAGGATGCAACAGGTGTTGATTTACCCGATGCAGATGCGATTTTAATAGTTGAAGTTGATGGAAGCAAAAATCAGGTTGAAGAAGATGCTGTAAAAATAGAAAAATTAACAAAAGAAGAAAACTCTGTTATGCTTTTTAGAATAGCAAAAGACGAAAAAGAAGCCGACGATATCTGGTTTGCACGACGGTCTATATCACCTACCCTAAAGCGCATAGCAGATGGCAAGTTAAATGAAGATATAGTCGTCCCGCGCTCGAAATTGGCTGAGATGATAAGTAAATTACAAAAAATCTCAAAGAAATACAACCTGCCGATTGTTAACTTTGGTCATGCAGGCGACGGTAATATTCATGTTAACATTATGTATCACACAAACAGTAAAGATGAGACAAAAAGGGCTTTTGAAGCAATGGATGATGTATTCAACGAATGCATAAAACTTGGCGGTTCAATAACAGGAGAACACGGCGTAGGCATAACAAAGCAGGACTATTTAGAAAAGCAGATAGGAAAAGAGCAGGTTGAACTGCTAAAAAGGATAAAAACAGCATTTGACCCGAACAACATAATAAACCCGCACAAGATGAGGCTTTAAATGGATAAAAGGCTTTACGAAACATGGGAATCCTGCGTAAAATGCGGTATATGCCGAAGTGTCTGTCCCGTCTTTAAAGAAGAAAAAACAGAACCGTTCGTCGCACGAGGCCACATCACACTTCTAAGTGAACTTGTAAAAGGCAACATAGATTTTAGCGAAGAGACGGCAAAGGATTATCTGTATAAGTGTCTTTTGTGCACAACTTGTGTTGAATCGTGTCCAAATAATTCAGAGACAGACACAATAGTTGAGATAGCAAGACATGAAGTTATAAAGAAACACGGCCTTCCGACATACAAGAAGGTTATGTCAAAGGTTTTAAAAAGCAGAGAATTGATGGATTTTTCATTCAAAAGCGCATCTGTCTTTTCGCCTGTATTCTCAAAATCTCAAAGCAAGCCAAGAGATGGCATAAAATTAAGAATTTCCCTTGCAGGCATAGAAAAAGAGAGACTCTTACCACCCATATCAAAACAGACATTCTTAGATAAATACAAAGACGATAAAAAGAAGGCTACAGTTGCTCTATTTCCCGGCTGTTTGATAAATTACACATACACAAGCATAGGCGATGCACTGGTTGAAATCTTAGAAAAGTTAAAAATAGACTTTAGCGTGCCAGAAAAACAGCTCTGCTGTGGCGCTCCAATCTATTTTGCTGGAAACTTTGAAGATGCAAGATATTTAGCCAAAAAAAATATAGATTTACTTTTAAATCTCGATGTTGAATATATTTTGGTTTTAGAGCCAACCTGCGCAAGTATGATAAAAAACGACTATCCCAAGCTATTTATGTATTTTGAAGACAAAAAATGGGAAGACAAAGCAAGAAAATTAAGCAAAAAGATACTTGATCCTGTAAAGTTTCTGTATGATAAAACCGATGCACTAAATAAATTAAAGAGATTAAACATAAGAACAACATACCATGACCCATGCCACCTAAAAAGAACACAAAAGATAAAGGATGAACCACGCGCATTTTTAAAAAAAGCAACGGATTTTGTCGAGATGAAGGAAGCAGACAGATGCTGCGGCAATGGTGGCACATTTAGCATAGATTATCGCGATGTATCCTTAAAAATAGCAAGAAGAAAGGTAAAAAACATTGAAGAGACTAAAGCTGAATATCTTGTTACGGGCTGTAGCGCCTGTATTATGCAGCTTGCAGATATTTTAAGTCAGGAGAAGAAAGCCATAAAAGTCAAACACACGCTTGAGATAATAAACATGGCTATGGGAGGCAAAAGTGAAGGTTAAAAAGGCCGTTCTGCCGGTTGCTGGATTTGGAACAAGGTTTCTGCCGGCAACCAAATCGTCATCAAAGGAGATGCTACCACTTGTTGATAAACCTTTAATCCATTACGCCGTTGAAGATGCCGTTAAAGCAGGAATTGAACAAATCATATTCATAACAGGAAGAGGCAAAAGAGCCATAGAAGACTACTTTGACATATCATTTGAGCTTGAATTCCATCTAAAATTTCAGGGCAAAGAAGAGCTTGTTGAAAAAATGAGAGAGATAAGCAATATGGCAGACTTTGTCTATATAAGACAGAAAGAGCCAAAGGGATTAGGTCATGCTGTGTTAAGGGCAAAGGATGTTGTAGGCAGTGAGCCATTTGCCGTAATTTTAGCAGATGATGTAATAGAAGCAAAAAAAAGCGGAACACAGCAGCTTGTTGAGATATTCGAAAAATACCACTGCTCGGTTATAGGACTTGAAGAAGTAAACCCAGAAGATGTTTCAAGCTACGGCATAGTGGCAGGAAAAGAGATAGAAAATGGCCTATTCAAGCTTGATACCTTCGTTGAAAAACCACCAAAAGACAAAGCACCAAGCAATACGGCAATCATAGGCAGATATGTGTTTACACCTGCCATATTCGAAGAGCTTGAAAAGACAAAAGTTGGAGCAAAAGGCGAGATTCAGCTAACAGATGCGATAGAATCTTTAAGCAGAAAAGAAGTAATATACGGCAAGATTCTGGAAGGTAAACGATTTGATTGCGGAAGCAAGCTTGGTTTTCTAAAGGCAACGGTTGATTTTGCCTTACACGATAAAGAGATAAACAAAGAATTCAAAGAGTATCTAAAAGGGGTGATAAAATGTTAGATGTAAACATCTTAAGGAAAAATCCTGAACTTTTAAAAGAGAATTTAGCAAAAAGGCATAGCGATATAAATGTTGATGAACTTATAGAACTTGATAAAAACCTAAGAAAATCAAAAGCCGAACTGGACGAACTTTTATCAAAAAGAAACAAACTTTCAAAAGAGATAGGCAAAAGAAAAGCAAAAAAAGAAAATGCCGACGATCTGATAAACGAAGTAAATAAGATAAATCAGCAGATAGAAGAAACAGAAGAAAGGTATAACAAACTTCACAAAGAATTTATGGATAAATGGCTTCTTGTTCCCAACATATTAGAAGACGATGTGCCTGTTGGTGAAGATGAAAACGACAATGTTGAGATAAGAAAAGTGGGAGAGCCGCCAAAGTTTAACTTTAAACCAAAAGAACACCACGAGATTGCCCAGAATCTGGGAATATTGGACTTTGAAAGAGCAGCAAAATTATCCGGTTCCCGCTTTGTAATATACAAAGGTGATGGTGCCAAATTAGAAAGGGCACTGATAAACTTTATGCTTGACTTGCATACAAAAAAGCACGGATATACCGAGATAATCCCACCGTATATCGTAAATTACGAAGTAATGGTTGGAACAGGCCAGTTTCCAAAGTTTATAGAAGAAGCATACGAAACAGACGGCCAATACTTAATACCGACGGCAGAAGTGCCGCTTGTCAACATGCACAGAGAAGAAATCCTAAACGAAGAAGATTTGCCGCTTAAGTATGTGGCATATACGGCATGCTTTAGAAAGGAAGCAGGAAGCTATGGCAAGGATGTTAAAGGTATAATCAGGCAACACCAGTTTAACAAGGTTGAGCTTGTGCAATTTACAAAACCCGAAGAGTCAGACAAAGCATTAGAAGAACTAACAAATGATGCAGAAGAAGTCTTAAAGCTTTTAGGCTTACCTTACAGGGTTGTTATACTTTCAAGTGGGGATATAGGTTTTGCTGCTGCTAAAACATACGATATAGAAGTTTGGCTGCCTGGACAGAACAGATACAGGGAGATATCGTCATGTTCGAACACCTTAGACTTTCAAGCAAGAAGGGCATCAATCAGAGTTAAAGGCAAAGATAAGAAAAAATACTTCCCGCATACATTAAACGGCTCTGGCGTTGCAGTTGGCAGATGTCTTGTCGCTATACTTGAAAACTATCAGCAAGAAGATGGCAGCGTTAAAATTCCAGAAGCTTTAATTCCTTACTTTGGCAAAGAGAAGATTGGCTGATGGGATTTATTGAAGATTTAAGATTCAGAGAGTTCGGAGCTAAATGTGTATATTTTGATAGGTTTGGTGGCGTCAGTCCACCGCCTTTTGATTCTTTGAATGTAAGCACGACTGTTGGTGATAAAAAAGAAAATGTCTTAAAGAACCTTGAAATCGTAAGAGAAACTGTCAAAGCAGATAAGATTGCCTTAATAAATCAGATACACTCAAACATAATTGTTGAATATGACGGCAAAATTCACGATGCAGATGGTATATTTACTGTCAAAGCAGGCGTATTCTTAGGTATAAAATTTGCAGATTGCACACCTATAATGTTTCTGGATACAAAAAACGGATTTATTGGTGCAGTCCATGCTGGCTGGCGTGGGACATACTTAAAAATAAGCGCAAAGATGGTAGAGTTTTTCATAAAAAAGGGCTCAAATCCAAAGGATATTCTTATCTCAATAGGCCCACATATTTGTAAAAACTGTTACGAGATAAAGGATGATGTGGCAGAGAAGTTTGACGATAGATTTATAAAAGAATCAAACGGCAGGATTTATCTTGATCTTTCAGAAGCAAACATAGACCAACTGATTAACGCAGGTATCCCAAAAGAGAACATAAAAGAC
>CAYTZD010000070.1:0-5344 GCA_964442345.1 uncultured Hippea sp.
GATTGTTGAAGAGTTTAAAAAGAAGGGCTTTGATTTCTATCTGAATATGGAGTGAAAAGATGATAAAAAGGCTTCTGTTCTTTGTTGTTTTTATCGTTCTTTTTGCTGAAGTTTCTTTTTCGTCAAGTTTGCGTATAGTTTCTTTGTCTCCTGTTGTAACGCAGGAGATTTTTATGCTTAAGGCTCAAAAGTATCTTGTTGGCTGCAGTAAATATGGGATAGTGCCAAAAGGCTTTGAAATTGAAAGGGTAGGGACTGTTACTGATGCCGATATCGAACGGATTTTGAAGTTAAAAGTCAACATTGTCTTTGCAAGTTCACTTTTGAATCCTTCGGATGTTAAGGTTTTAAAAAGGCTTGGTATAAGGGTTATTGTTTTTAGCCAGCCTGAGAGCTTCAAACAGATATGCGACGATTTTATTAGAGTGGGTGAAATTGTGGGCAAAAAGGATATGGCTGAAAAAATAGTCTCAGAAGCGATGAAAGAAGTTAATTGTATAAAGGATAGGCTTGAAAATGTTCGAAAATTAAAAGTTTTTGTTCAGATAGGAGCAAATCCGTTGTTTACAGCTACGGGTTCTTCGTTTATCAACGATTTTGTAAAATTTGCAGGTGGAGTTAATATAGCAGAGAATGCAAAAAGTGGTTTATATTCACCTGCGAAGGTTCTAAAAGAAAATCCTGATGCTATAATAATATCTCAGATGGGTTTTAATGGCATAAAACAGGCTGAGAAGTGGAAGCAGTTTAAGTTTTTGAGTGCCGTTAAGCATAATAGGATTTTGATTTTAAACGATTATAGCCTGTGTAGTCCGACTCCCGTATCGTTTGTCAAAACTCTTTTTAAGATTGCAAAATTCCTTCATCCAGAGGTGAATCTTGAAGTCTGTCGTTAAGTTGGTTCTGCTTGTTATATTTATTCTTGTTTCTGTTTCTGTTTCTTTATCTTCGGGTGATAGCGGTATCTCTCTTTTTAACTTTATTAATGCTTTGAGTAATAGCGGAGTTGATAGGGTTATACTGTTTGATTTAAGGATTCCACGGGTACTGCTTGGTTTCTTTGTTGGTGGTGCTTTGGGTGTTTGTGGTGTGATGCTTCAGGCGTTGTTTAGAAATCCCCTTACAGAGCCTTACACGCTTGGCATCTCTGGTGGTGCTGCATTTGGTGCTGCTTTGGCTATAGTCTTTGGGTTGGGTAGATTTATGGCTTTTGGCGGTTTTGTTGGTTCTTTAGCTGTTGTGTTTTTTGTTTACCTTTTGAGTATAAAGAATAGGGTTGTCGATATATCAAAGATGTTGCTTATTGGTGTTATGGTAAGCTTTGTCTCTTCTTCTTTGGTTCTGTTTATGATGGCTGTCTCTGATCCTGTTAAACTTCATCGTATAGTTTTTTGGATGATGGGTTCTCTTCAGTGGCCAAATAGGTTTGCCGTTGTTTTGAATGCGATATCTTCCGTATTTGTATTAATCGTGGGTATCTTTTTAAGCTGGAATTTGAATGCTATATCTGTGTCCGAAGAAGATGCTGTTTATCTTGGTGTTAATGTTGAATCTACAAAAAAAGTGGTATTTTTTATTAGTTCTTTGGCTGTTGGCATAGCTGTTGCATTTGCTGGAATTATCGGTTTTGT
Organism: uncultured Hippea sp.; assembly: GCA_964442345.1. Lineage (GTDB taxonomy): Bacteria > Campylobacterota_A > Desulfurellia > Desulfurellales > Hippeaceae > Hippea. The sequence goes on from CAYTZD010000070.1 coordinate 1,632, forward strand.
TGGCCTTGTGGTGCCACACTTTTTTAGATTGACTTTTAGCAGAGACCATAAGTTTCTTATTCCTTTATCATTTTTTGGCGGCGGTAGTTTTCTTATTCTTTCCGATGCTTTAGCACGAAGTCTGTTTGCTCCAGTTGAACTGCCTGTTGGTGTTATAACAGGTATTGTTGGCGGTATAGTATTTATCTGGGTTTTGGCAAGAAGCAGGTGGGTTTTTAATGCTTAAGGTTGAACATATCTCATTTAGTTATAATTCAAAGCGGATTCTAAACGATATAGATTTTGAAGTTAAAAGGGGTGAATTTTTTGCTATTGCAGGCCCAAATGGAGCAGGGAAATCAACATTAATAAAGATGATAGGAAGATTGCTTGAACCAGATAAAGGAGATTTGTATTTGGATGGTAAAAGTTTTAGGCTTTATAAGCCAAAGGAGCTTGCGCAGAAGATATCTATTGTAAGTCAAAATCCTTCTTATGCCTTTATTAAGGTTGAAGAATTTGTTTTGCTTGGAAGGATACCTTACTTCTCTGCTTTTCAGTTCTTTGAGAAGAGGGAAGATAGGAAAGCTATAGAAGAAGCGCTTGTAATGTGCGATGCTGGACATCTAAAAGGGCGTTATATGAATGAATTAAGTGGTGGAGAAAGGCAGCTTGTATTTTTAGCTAAAGCTATTTCTACAAAACCAAAACTTCTGGTTTTAGACGAACCGTTAAATGGACTTGATATAAGCAAGCAGGATGCAATTTTATCTCTGCTTGAGAAGATGAGAAGCGAGTTTGACCTTACTATTATTGCTGTTTTGCATGATTTGAATGTGGCAAGTGAGTTTGCTGATAGGATTTTGCTTATGAAAAGCGGAAGTATATTCAAGATAGGTAAGCCTTCGGCCGTTATAAAAGAAGGTATTGTTAAAGAGCTATATAACGCTTCAGAGAAGGTAAAAGTGTTTGATAATCCGTTTTCCAGTAATCCTTTTGTCTGTATAACAAGATAGTTATTCAAGCTTGAAGATGAGATTTATGTTTGCTTTGGTTGGGACTTTTATACCGGATTGAGTGAGTATCTCTTTTGGTATGGGTGATGAGTTATTTAGAATTTTTATTGCCGCTTCGTTTAAGTCTTTAAACGAACCTTTAATGATTTTTATGTTTTCTATTTTGCCGTTTCTGTTTATGTTAAAGCTTATTGTTATTTTGCCTTCTTCTTCGTTGTATATGGCACTTAAGGGATAGAATTTATGGGATGCTATCCAGTCAAATATATTTGGGTATGAATTTTTTGAGATTTTTACAGGAGTGTTTCTTGAAGCCTTTGTTTTTGTTGAGTTGTAGATTTGATTTGGTTTGCTGATGGATTTTTCATTTGACCAAGTTGGGATTGTCTTTTTACTTTCGGTTGTCAATATTTTTGCTATTTTTATAATTTTACCCTTCTTTTTTATTGGGTGATATACCTTTTTTTTCTTGGCTTTAACCTTTTTTGCTTTAGGTTTTTGTGGTTTTGTCTGTGTTTTTATTGTTTTATAATTTTTACCTGGATTTAGTTTTAATTTTTGTTGATTGTTTGTGATATTTTTTATGAAAACGGAGTATGTTTGGCTTGTTTTGTTTGATTTTAAGTGAATATTAAGTGGTAAAAGGATAAAAGCGGCGGCTGCCGAATTGATTAGGACAGCAGCCACCATACTTATAATAAAGCGGGTGGGGTGGAAGTTAGAATGTATAAGAAACTGTTGCAAACGCGCTTCTTGGTAGTGTCGAGTATCCGTAAACTTCTTCATAGAACCTGTTAAAGATGTTTTTTACTGTCAAAGACAGTTCTAATCTTTTAGTAGGTTTATAGAGTGCTGTAAAGTCAAAAACGGCATATTTGCCAGTTTGGTGAGTGTGATTGTTATCATTATAGCGTTTTCCTATGTATCTTCCATCAACTGTTGCTGTGAGTTTGTTGTTTAAAGCTTTTACGGTTATATATCCTGTATATACTCTTAACGGAATTCTTGCTGTTTGCTTGCCTGTATCTGGGTTTTTGCTTTTTGTGTATGTGTAGTTTAAGCCTGTTTCTAAGAAGTTATATGGTTTTGCTTTTAGGCCTATCTCAACGCCGTGAGATACTGTTTTGCCACTGACATTCTTATAGGTAGATTTCCAAGTTGTTGGGTCTGTATAGTACTCTATCCTATCTCTTATTATGTTTTTGAAATATAGAGCATTAAATGTTAGTTTTTCTCTCCAGATATTTTGAATAAATCCAAAATTCCATGTTTTTGCTTTCTCTGGATCTAAGTTTTTGTTTCCACCTGTAAACCACCATGTCGGGATGGGTGGTGCATATAATTCCCATATACTTGGAGCTCTAAAACCTGTTGAATAGTTTGCTTTTAATATTGTGTCTGTTTGCGTAATCAAGAATGATGCACCTAATTTGTATGTGAAATGGCTACCGAATGTTTTGTATTTGTCTTCTCGTGCTACGCCTTGAAGAATTAGATTATGTATTCTTTGGTTTAATTCTAAAAAACCAGCGTAATTGTATCTTAACTTTTTAAATGGAGAGTTATCTTCGTATTTTTCCATCTGCTGACTTAAACCTGCGATTATGGTTGTTTTGTTTATTTTGTATGTTGCTATTATGTTTGAACCCCATCTTTTGCCTTTGTAATCATACCAGCTTGGTGGTGCTGATTTATTGTATCTTAGTGTTTGTGTGTAAAAATAGTTGGCTTTGATGGTCAAGTTGGTGAATTTTTTGTTTATATAGACCTTTGATAGAAAGAAGTTATTTTTGCTTCTTAAACTTTTTGCTTGTGGAGTATTATTGGAAGGCGCAGAGTCATCAGGAACAAAAGAAAAGGCAGATGCTTTACACCATCCATTGTCCAGATAATTTCTTATTTTATGCCACCTAAGAACGGTTCCTATCATTAAGGTTGGATCAATACTATATTCTAATCGCGTCGAGAAGTCTGTTTTATGGTAAGCGTCTTTCTCATCACCTTTTGAATAGGAATGTTTAGCAATATCATATTCATCCATTTTAGATATACCGTCAGTGTCGTATCTTGATATGTTTATGTAAAAACTCAAGTTTTTGTATTGGCCGCCACTTTCTATGGTTTCCTGGTATGTGTGAAAAGAGCCTACTTTTTGGGATAACTTAAAATAGGGTTTCCCTTCGCCTTTTTTTGTTATTATGTTTATAACTCCACCGATTGCATTTGCGCCATAGAGACCGCTTTGTGCTCCTTGAACTATTTCTATTCTTTTTATATCTGTTGTCATGAGATTGGCAAAGTTGAAGTATGGTTGGGTTTGAGAAGGGTCAGAAACATCAACTCCATCAATCAATGTTTTTGTATAATAAGTCGGTAATCCCATTATGTTAATGCTTGTTGTTCCGCCAAAAGCTCCGTTGGAATACACTGTTATGCCCGGGATAAATTTTAAAGAGTCTTTAACGAATGTTGTACCTTCTTCTTTGAGTTTTTTATCCGTAACAACATCTACTTTTGATGGGGTGGTCAGTGCTTTTGTTTTTGTTCTTGTTGCAGTTACAACTATAGTATCTGAATTGATTTTCTCAGCGTAAGCCGAAAAGCCAAGCAGCGCCAACGCACAACCAAGAGATATGATTCTTTTAAGCTTCATGCACTCCTCCTTATCTCACGATACACTCTTTTACATACTTTTCTGCTGTTTCTTTTAATCTTGAT
>CAYTZD010000071.1:0-5220 GCA_964442345.1 uncultured Hippea sp.
CCATTATACAAACTGACTTAAAATAGCATTTGATATAACCATCGCTTTGCAATCTTTAAACTTTATTTTGCTTGAGCTTTTTTCTAAAAACCCCATATCGATAAATTCGTCAATTTTGTGTTTAAATAATCTTTCTAAGTCAATACCTGTTTTGGCTTTTATCTTATCAAAACTTACGCCGCTGTTTTTTCTTAGACCAAAAATCAGCATCTCCTTTGCAAGTTCAAGATTATCAAGCTTTTCTTCGATAGTATAGCAGGATGTCGGGTTTTTAAGATAAACATCGAGTTTTTCGCTATTTTTAAATCTTGTAAAGTCAACAAAGGAACTTGCAGATACTCCAAAGCCTTTATACTCTTTCAAATCCCAATAAGCCAGATTGTGCATGCTTTTAAAGCCGCTTTTTGCAAAATTTGAGACTTCATACTGCAAAAAACTTAGATTTTTTAAAGCATCACATAAAAACAGATAGAAATCGGCAAGCTGCTCATCGCTGTTAATTTTAAGCTTACCATTTTCATATAGCTTAAAGAACGGCGTTCCTTCTTCAACAGATAGCATATAGGTTGAAATATGCTTAAAAGGATAGGATTGTAGATGCTTTATCTCTTCTTCTAAATCATTTAGACTTTCACCTACACCGTATATCAGATCAACACTAACATTATCAAAACCGACATTAAACACACTTTCAATAGCCTTTAGGTTGTCTTTGCTTGAATGAAGTCTTCCCAATTTTTTTAGTTTAAAATCCAAAAACGACTGAATCCCAAGACTAATTCTATTCACACCTAAGTTTTTTAAACTCTTCAGATATTCCACTTTTAATCTCAAGGGAATTGCTTCGATGGTTATCTCTTTAACATCAGTCTTAAATCGCTTAAATATCTCATTTAGAATCCTATCTATGTGTTCAATCTTTAGAACAGTCGGTGTGCCGCCGCCAAAGTAGATTGTTTTTAGGGTATTGTTGGTTTTGAATGCTTCTATCTCTTTTAAAATCGCATTTACATATTCATCAACCAAGCCCAACTTCTTCTCAAAAGAGACAAACGAACAGTAGGGACATTTTCTATAACAAAACGGTATGTGAAGATAGAAGTGTATATCACTCATAACTGCCGTGTGTTGTGAATTTACCCTGTTTCATCTTAAAAAACGCACCTTCGTCAATGCCTATTATCTCACCGCAGTTTGGACATACCATAAAAGAATCCTTCTTTGAAGTGTAGTCCTTCTCAATCCTATCCTTCCAGCAACGCAGCAGTTTACCTTTGCCAATTTTTCTATATTTTAATAGTTTGGTTTTGCATTTTGCACATTTTACAACGAACATAACTTTTGATATATTAAGAAGTTGAGCTATGATTGTAAAGATTGAAGGTTTTGCAAACGGTGGATACGGCATTGCCAAAATAGATAAAAAAACGGTGTTTGTAAGGTATGCTTTACCTGATGAGACCGTTGAGATAGAGATAGTAAAAGAAAAGAAAAGTTATGCCATAGCCCAGACAACAAAGGTTTTAGAAGCATCGCCTTTTAGGGTCAAGCCAAGATGTAAATATTACGGTATGTGTGGCGGGTGCAATCTTCAGCATTCAACATACGATTATCAGTTAGAACTCAAAAAAGAAGCCTTTAAAAATGTGCTTAAAAGAATTGCAAAAATAGAGATAGACAGTATTGAGATAGAAGCATCGCCAAAGCAGTTTAATTACAGAAGAAGGGTTGAATTCAAGTGCAGATTTGGACATTGGGGGTTCTTTAAAGAAAAAAGCAACGAGTTTGTAAAAATTGATTACTGCCACATCGCAGACGATCAGATAAACGAATTTATCAAAAAATACAGATGTTCTTCATTAAATAGAATAGAAGTGGACGATTTTTCCAATATAAACACCGATGAGATGATGTTGGATTTGGGTTTAGCTAAACCGCTTTTTTACAAAAAGGGAGCATTCAGTCAAATAAACAGAGAAGTTAACTTAAAACTTATAGAAGAGTTAAAAAACACAGTAAACAACCTAAATATCTCAACAGTAGTGGAATTCTTCTGCGGAATAGGCAACTTTACGATACCGCTTGCCACAGAAGGTTACAAGATAACAGCTATAGAATTCGACACAAAAGCTATCTCTTCTTTAAGAAGAAACATCAATAGCTTCAAGCTTAAAAATGTCAGGTATAAAAAAATAAACTTGATGGAGCCGTTTAAGTTGAACGATAGATTTGACCTTGCACTTCTTGATCCACCAAGAGACGGAGCAAAATTGGTAAGCGAATGGATTATAAGAAAAAAGCCGCCGTATGTGATTTATATCTCATGCGATCCTGCAACCCTAAGCAGGGACTTAAATATTCTAAAAAGCTTATATTCTATTGAAAAAATAAAGCTGTTTGATATGTTTCCACAGACGCATCACATAGAAAGTTTTCTGCTTTTAAAACTCAATAAAAGCAGAACTTCTTCTTAAAGCTTTGAATAAAGCTTCAATTAGTTTATCCTTGTCTTTGCAGAAAAACAGATGGCTTTTTAGCTTTGAATCACTGCTTCCAAAACCTTTTATAAACTTAAACCTTTTGGTTAACTTTTTGGCTATTTTATCTTCTATCTTCTTGTTTGATTCCCAAACCATAACACCAACAATTTTAGCATCTTGAAGCAGATAATCGATATGCCATCTCAACTTTTTATTTTTGGAAAGGTGTCTTTTTAACCTATGATTCAAACCACCCATAGCAGAGCCAACATAAACATAAAATCCCTTTTTAAATCTTATCTTTCCCAAAGCACCGACGGCAATATCTTTATCTTCGTTAACCTTTACAAGTAAAGCATAAGCGCCTTTTGTTTTGAAAAATCTATTAAATCTTGCACAGGGTTTTTCAATCTTCATCTTATCACCTGTAAATTATTTTTATTACAAAATCAGCTGATTTGTCAAATAAATGAATCAGGTTGACTTATACTTATATTTGCGTTATTTAGTATTATTGGTGGAGGTGAAGATGGACGAGAAATTAAAAGCAAAACTTCTTAAATTTGAGAAGGAAGAATTAACAGGACATCTTATCTATAAAAAGCTTTCTGAGATAAGAAGTGTAAATGAGAAGAATAGAAAGATACTTTCAAAGATAGCAGAAGATGAACTAAACCATTATAACATACTTAAGAAATACACAGGCAAAGATGTAAAAGTAAACAAGCTTGTTATATTTTTCTATGTGTTAATAGCAAGAATATTCGGAATTGTTTTTTCTGTAAAGATGATGGAAACATCAGAAGATACGGCGATTGAAGAGTATCAATCAATCGTAGGCAAAATACCACAGGCAAAACAGATAATTGAAGATGAGACAAGACACGAAAAGCTGCTTGTTGATATGCTTAAAGAAGAAAGAATAGAATATATAAGTTCAATGGTTTTGGGTATAAGCGATGCGATTGTTGAACTTACAGGCGCTTTGGCTGGTGTATCACTTGCACTTCAAAACGCAAAGCTTATTGGAATCGTTGGTGTAGTAACAGGCATATCTGCTTCTTTGAGTATGGGTTCATCAGAATATCTATCGCAGAAAGCAGATAAACACGAACATCCGCTTAAAGCTGCTTTTTATACAACTGTTGCCTATTTCCTGACTGTGTTGATGCTTGTTGTGCCGTTTTTTGTATTTTCAAACTTCGTCTATTCGTTAATTCTCATGTTTGTTGATGCAACCATAGTGATACTTATTTTCAGTTTTTTCGTCTCGGTTGTAAAAGAGACATCTTTCAAAAAAAGTTTTCTTGAGATGTTTTTAATAAGTTTTTCTGTCAGCATAATATCTTTCTTTATAGGTTATCTTGCAAGAAAGATTCTCAATGTGGATATTTAGATGGAATGAAGGAAATGGCTTATTATTCTGCGCAGTTTATGCCGGGATTGGAGGTGATAGTATATAAGTCATAAACTGTGCGGGAATCTGTTAAAATAAGAAACATTATCAAACAAAAAGTCAAAAGGGGGATAAAATGAAGTTTAAAGGAAAGTTGATAGCGTATGGTATTGGTTCGGTATTGATATTCCTTTTCATATTCGGCATCTATGCTATATGGTGGAATATTAACCAGGTAAATGTAAGATATCAAAACACATATAATTTATTACTGAAATCAAAAAAATATAAGATAAAAACACTTGTTGAAGGTATAACTTCAAAATACATACGAGAAGTTGTAGAAGAAGGCAAACCGTTGGATATCATAAAGCAAGAGATTATCAAAGATTTAAGCAAGATAAGATACGATAACGGCAACTATTTATTTGTAATTGACCAGAAAGGAACAATGATTTTAGATCCACCAAAACCACAACTTAACGGTAAGAATGTTATAAATGTGAGAGATAAAAAAGGTAATTATCTATTCCAAGAGATGATTCAAGTCTCAAAGACAAAAGGTAGCGGTTTTGTTCGCTACTGGTGGGTCAAGCCTGGCGGCACGATAGTAGCACCAAAATTAACTTATATAAAAACAATTCCAAAATTGAACTGGATTATAGGAACAGGGGTTTATTTAGATGATGTCCAAAAAGAAGCATTGGCACACAAGAATAGAATAAAAAAAGAGATGATGAGCTCTGTATTTGTATCAGTAATAGTTGTTGTTGTAGTGCTTGCAGTAGTAGTATTTGTAGGTTCCATCTTGGCAAATATGCTTGTTAAACCTATAAATATGATGGCTGAAGAACTTGAAGATTTGAGAACAGGTGAAGGAGACCTAACAAAAAGGATTAGAATTAATACAGGTGATGAGTTTGAGAATCTTGCAAACAAATTTAATGATTTCTTAGATATGATACAGCAAATTGTAAGGGATATAAAAAATTCATCGGAAGATGTTAGAAGTAAATCAGAAACAACAGCATCGTCTGCTGTTGAGATGGCATCAACAGTTGAAGAGACAACAAGGAATTTAGAAGAGATGACTCAGGCTGTAAATGACATGGCAGAAGCCGTAAACAATGTCGCACAATCAACAGAAGGTATAAATATGCAGGCTGAGACGGTTGGTCAGATCAATCAACAGATGTTAAAGGACATTGAAGAGAGAGTAGAAAGGATGAACAGAAATGCAGAGCTTGCAAGAAAAGCAATGCAACAGATAAACGAAGTTGGCGAATCTTCAAGACAGATTGGTCAGATTGTAAATGTTATTAACGAAATCACAGATCAAACAAA
>CAYTZD010000072.1:0-5103 GCA_964442345.1 uncultured Hippea sp.
ACTATCAGCATAGACAAAACCGAAGTGAAATTCATACCTTTCTATAAACTCTTGCAGACAAAAATAGCCGGCTAAAAAGCCGGCTTGCCTCACGCCCCCCTTGATACCTTTAAGCGGTCTCTATCTTTGCAACATCTTCAAGACCCAGCTCTTTTGTGGAGATCTCTCGCATCTCCACCTTCCTTATCTTGCCTGTAACAGTCATAGGGAAGGAATCTGTAAACTTAATGTACTTTGGAATCTTGTAATGCGCTATTTTACCTTTGCAATACTCTTTAATCTCTTCTTCGGTTGCCGTCTCACCTTCTTTAAGCCTGATCCATGCACACACCTCTTCGCCGTATTTTCTATCAGGCACACCGATAACCTGAACATCTGCAATCTTCGGATGCGTGTATAGGAACTCTTCTATCTCTCTTGGATAGATATTCTGACCACCTCTAATTATCATATCCTTAATTCTGCCTGTTATCTTGAAGTATCCATCTTCCGTCATAGTTGCAAGATCACCCGTATGCAGCCAACCATTCTCATCTATAGCTTCTGCTGTTGCCTTTGGATTGTTGTAATAGTACTTCATAACATTATAACCGCGAGCGCACAGCTCACCCTGCTCACCAACAGGTAAAATCTCCCCTGTTTCAGGATCAACTATCTTAACTTCCACATAAGGCAGTGGTCGTCCAACCGTCTCTGTTCTATGCTCAAGTGTATCGTCGGCACGGGTTTGTGTTATAACAGGACTTGATTCTGTCTGACCATAAGCTATCTCAACCTGACTCATATTCATCTCTGTATTAACACGCTTCATTATCTCAACAGGACAAGGAGAACCAGCCATTATACCTGTCCTTAAACTGGATAAATCAAACTTTTTAAAATCTGGATGCTCAAGTTCAGCTATAAACATCGTTGGGACGCCGTGTAATGCTGTGCATTTCTCCTGTTCTACTGCTTTCAAAGCGGCTAAAGGATTGAAGTATTCACTTGGTAGAACCATCGTTGCTCCGTGTGTAACACAAGTTAGATTACTCATAACCATACCGAAACAGTGATAAAACGGCACAGGTATGCAAAGCCTATCCTTGTCGGTAAACTTCATCATCTCGCCAACAAAGAATCCGTTATTGAGTATGTTAAAATGGCTCAATGTCGCAGCTTTAGGAAAGCCTGTCGTACCCGATGTGTATTGGATGTTTATAGCATCGTCAAAATCAAGGCTTTTCTGTCTATCTCTAAGTTCGCTATCATCAACCCTAACTGCCATATCAAGCACATCTTTCCATTTAAACATGCCTGTATGCTTTGTATCGCTTATACAGATAACATTCCTTAAGTGCGGCAGTTTATTTGAATGAATCTGACCAGGTATAGCACCACGTGCAAACGGCGCAACCTTATAAAACATATCTATATAATCCGAAGTCTTAAAATTCTCTATCAAGATAAGTGTGTTAACTTCGGATTGCTTTAAGGCATATTCAAGCTCATTAGTTCTATATGCAGGGTTTATTGTAACAAGTACAGCACCTATTTTGGCCGTTGCAAACTGCGTTATAACCCATTCAGCATTATTCGTTGACCAGATGGCAACCTTATCACCCTTTTTTATGCCAAGCGCCAGCAATCCTTTGGCAAACCTATCGACTTCTTCTTTAAACTCCTTATAATTCATTCTTATACCTTGATGCAAGCTTATTAAGCAGTCATTGTTTGGATATTTTTCGGCGACTTCATCCAAAACATCACCTATGGGTTTTGCTATAAATGGCGTCGTCGAACCTTCAAACGCATAGCTCATCATACTCATTTTTATCCCCCTTTAAACTATAGAACCGTTTGAGCCTTTTTTGCCCAGTTTCTTTTCTATTTCCATTCTCCTTAAAACAGCTCTTTTTATCTTGCCGCTTATTGTTTTTGGCAACTCTTTAACAAATTCTACTTCTCTTGGATATTTATAAGGCGCTGTCTTTTTCTTAACAAATTCCTGAATATCCTTGATTAACTCTTCGCTTGGCTCATATCCATCGGCAAGGACGATAAACGCCTTAACAATTGTCCCCCTTATCGGATCTGGACTTCCAACAACAGCACTTTCAACAACAGCAGGATGCTCTTGCAATGCACTTTCAACCTCAAACGGGCCAATCCTATATCCAGATGATTTAATCACATCATCCGCCCTGCCATAGAACCAGAAATAACCATCGACATCCTGATAAGCCCTATCGCCGGTATAGTAGAAATCCCCTCTAAAGGCTTCAGCTGTTGCAGCTTCATCTTTATAATAACCCTTAGTCAAACCTATTGGATGCTCAGGTTTTATTCTAACGGCTATATGGCCTGGCTCACCAACAGGCATATCATTGCCATCATCATCTACAATCCTTACATCAAATCCAGGCACAGGCTTACCCATCGAACCATACTTAATCGGCATACATGGATAATTGGCAACAAGCAAAACACTCTCTGTCTGACCATAACCATCATATATCAGCGTTCCCGTTGCATTTTTCCATGCCTTTATAACTTCAGGATTTATTGGCTCACCAGCAGAAGTGCAGTGTCTCAAAGATGAAAAATCGTATTTGCTTAAATCTTCTTGAATAAGCATCCTATAAACCGTAGGCGGCGCACAGAACGATGTTATACCCTGCGTTGTAAGCAACTTAAGCGTTATTTTTGGATCAAAATGGGAACCAGCATTATGCATAAACACAGCAGCGCCAATCTGCCACTGGCCGTATAGTTTGCCCCATACAGCTTTACCCCAACCTGTATCGGAAATCGTCCAGTGCAAATCTGTCGGCTGTAGATCGTGCCAATATTTAGCCGTTATAATATGTGCCAAAGCGTAAGACTGTTCATGCATAACCATTTTTGGATACTTTGTTGTTCCACTTGTGAAGTATATTAGTAGTGGATCTGTTGCCTTTGTCGGTTCAACATCATCCTTTGATAGTTTATCTGTAACCTTATCCATCTGATTTTCAAATGACACCCAACCTTCCAGATCACCATCGATAATCATCTTCACCTTCAAAGATGGACAATCGCCATTTTCGCATGCCTGTTCCACCTTTGAAGCGTTAGATGCAGAAGCTATAGCCATAACAGCTTCGCCCTGCCTTATACGATACCTTATATCTTCAGGCATCAAGATATTGGGTGCTGGCATAGCAACAGCACCAACCTTGTTCAAGCCAAGCATAACAGCATACCACTCAACAATCCTTGGCACCATAACAAATACATGATCACCCTTTTTTATACCAAGATTCAAAAGCACATTGGCAAATTTATTAGACATCATCGAGATGTCCCAGAATGTATATTTCTTTATTGTTTTACCTGTCGTATCAGCCCAGACCAAAGCCAATTTTGTTCTATCTTCTGCCCACTTATCAACTACATCAAAGGCAAAGTTGTAATATTCTGGCACTTCCAATTTAAAGTTCTTAACTTCTTCTTCGTAATTAACCATGTTGTGCTTCATTTTTAAAAAACCTCCCTTAAAAATTTTTGCCAAATTTTAACAGATTTATAGAAAAAAAGTCAATAGATATTACAAACGGGAAGCAAGTTTTTATAAGTATTGTTTTGATTATATAACTAAATTATCTTTGTAAAAATAAAAAAGCAGCCTTAACAGGCCGCCATATCTTCCTTTCTTGTGTCAAGATATTGATAAAGAAGTTCGCCAAACAGTCTTGGCACAAGTTTCATTTTATCTTCAGGTTCGACACAGGCAATTCTTACCTGCGTTCTCCCTGGATTCTTGCCTTCTATAACATTGTAAAATCCCCACATTGGACTTACAAGCAGCGTATATCTCTTGCCGTTTAGTCTTGCTTCTCCTTCTGTTGCACAATACATAACAAACTCTTCAGCATCAAAATCATCATCAACTATATCACGCAAGTCAACAACCATATAGATGGACGCTTCAGGTTTTGAGACAATAGCACCTGGAATCTCCCTTTTTAGTTCATCATACATATACTCAAGCAAATCCTTATAATAATCACGCAAGTCAGCTATCCATTTTAATATATCTTCTCGTTTTTCATCGTAAAGCACTTCAACAATATGCTGGTCTATTATTGAAGGACAAAGATAGGTTGTATTTGCAGCCGATGCCTTTTCTATAAAGTCTTCGTTATCCGTCACAAGTGCACCCATTCTCAAACCACAAGCATTGAATGTTTTAGATAGACTTTCTATACTTATTCTAATTTTAGCATCTTCTATGCCTGGCACATCCTTATCTGTGACCCTCCAGATGCTTGGCGGCTCACAATCAACATAATAAAGCCCACGATAGGCTTCATCGCTTATAATAAATATATCGTTTTCAAGACAGATTCTTGCATATTCGTTTATCGTTTTTTGGCGCATCAGCTTACCAGATGGATTATCATATGGTATGATAAGCAAAGCACCTGGTTTATACTTTTTGACGGCTTTTTCAATCTCTTCAACGGCAACATCGTTGAAGTTCCCGCTTCTATCTAATGCACGCTCAACGGCAACAATCTTTCGCCCAAGCTCATCTGCAACAGCCTTGTAATTCGTATAAGTCGGATTCATAACAAGCAGTGGCCTATCATCGCTTCCTGCATCACCACACAGACCCAAAACAGCCGTTCTCATAGCACCAGAACCACCATCCTGAATAATCGAATAAAGTTCTAAATTAGAATCTTCAGGCAAAAAAGCCTTTATAATGTTGATAAAAACCTGATTGGCTTTTTCTGTGCCTGGTGTCTCTCCATATCGCCATATGCCGTTTATAAGTGTCTCATCTGTAGGATTAAGATATCTCTCAAGCAGCTTGGGATGTGTCTTTAACGATACACTGCCTATCGCCACATTTATGGCTTCAATAGGCTTGATGCCTTTCTTTATATCTTCTTTTACTCTTTTTTCAAATATAGTCTGCGCAAGTCTCAAACCTGATGGCTTTATCTGGTTAAAAAAGTTGGAGAATTTCTTATCTGATTTACCGAATACCATTTTCCCTCCCCCATCATCTATATATAAGTGAAGGCATTTTATATTTTAATGTTAGACTGTCAAGGATTTTTTAAACATTAAAAT
>CAYTZD010000073.1:0-4955 GCA_964442345.1 uncultured Hippea sp.
TGGTAGGCTCTTGTGTGGCTAAAGTCTCATTACCCGTTATGCCGTTGTTTTCCTGCTTAATCTCTTCGTTTTCCTGTGTTGATTCAATGGGTTCAGAAGGCGTCTCTTTTATAGGGTTGGATTGGACAGATTCTGGAGTTTGCATCTGGTATTCTACAGATGTGGTATTGGACGGTGGCGAAAGAAGTTTAAAGATTGCATATCCAATACCGCTACCGATAAGCAATACAACAACTATTCCAACGATTATCTCTACAGTGGAGAATTTTTTACTATGCCCTTCCAGAATCTCTTTTATCTTATCCTTGTCGTTATCGGCCATTTTTACCTCCTACATTCTTTTTTTGGCTTCGACACCTATTAAATCAAAACCAAGTTTTAAAGCTACCCTTACAGATTCAAGCAAAAATAGTCGGGATAGCATCACTTCGTTTTCTGATCCTATAACCCTGTGTTTGTTGTAAAATCTGTGCAGTTTTTCAGCTATATTTAGAAGACCCTTGACGATGAAATATGGTTCTATCTCATCATGGGCTTTCTTAATCAACTCCTTAAACATAATTAGGCTTTTGATTAAGTCTATCTCTTCTTTTTTGTTAAGTTTAAGTTTTTCTAAAGAGTCTAAGTCAATATTATCGTTAAGCTGAGAGAATATACTGTTTATCCTTGCATAAGCATACTGTACATAATATACAGGGTTTTCGCTGCTTTCTTTCTTTACAAGTTCAAGGTCAAAATCCAGATGCGAATCTACACTTCTTGAGATAAACATAAACCTTGCAGCATCAACGCCCACTTCGTTAATTACATCTTCAAGCTCGACAAATTCAGCTTTTCTTGTTGACATAGAAACCTTTTTACCATCTCTTAAAAGATTAACTATCTGAACAAGAACAACCCTTAATCTGTCAGGGTTTATGCCAAAGGCTTCAATAGCGGATTTAACCCTTTTTACATAACCGTGATGGTCAGCACCCCATACATCTATAACTTCATCAAATTTTCTCTTTAAAAACTTATTTCTGTGGTATGCTATATCGCTTGCAAAATAGGTAAATGCACCGTTGCTTCTTTTTATCACCCTATCCTTCTCATCGCCAAATTGAGTGCTTTTAAACCACAAAGCGCCATCTTTTTCATAGATTAAACCGTTATTTTTGAGATATTCAAGGCTTTCTTCCATCTCCTGGCTGTATAGCCTGGATTCGTTAAACACCTTATCAAACTTAACCCTGAACTTATCAAGTACTCTCATTATCTCTTTAAGTATAACATCTGCTGCTTTCTCTTTGCATATCTCTATGGCTTCGGATTCATCTTTGGATAGAAGCGCATCTCCGTATTGAACTATCAAATCCTTTGCTATGTCTATGAGATATTCACCCTTATATCCATCTTCAGGTAGTGGTTCATCATAACCTAAAAGTTGCTTGTATCTTACAAAAGTGGATAAACCCAACAGTTGCATCTGAAGCCCAGCATCATTGATGTAATACTCTTTCTCCACTTTGTGGCCAGAAAAGCTCAATATCCTTGCTATGGAATCGCCTATGGCTGCCCCTCTGCCGTGTCCTATATGTAAAGGGCCCGTTGGGTTTGCACTTACAAACTCAACCTGAATAAACTTTTTATCTGTGGAAGGCTTATAGTAGTTTTCCTTTCTCTCATAAATTCTTTTTAGTTCGTCTATGAATGCATCTTTGTTGATAAAAAAGTTTATAAAACCTGCGCCAGCTATATCTACCTTTTCGAATAAATTGTTGCATCCAATAAAATCTACAATCTCTTTTGCTATCTCTCTTGGGTTCTTTTTAAAAACAGAAGCCAAAGCCATAGCTATATTGGTTGCATAATCACCAAACTTCTCAGACTTTGGGTATTCTATAACATATTCTACCTGTGCATCTTTGCTCTTTAAATAGTCGTCAAGTATTTGAGTTATCTTCTCTTTCATGGTGGAGTTTACACCTCTTCTTTGTCTGTTGTCTTCTCTTTTGTCTCTGCTTTTACATCGCTTGTATGCTCTACAGCCTTTTTATCTTCTTCATCAATCTCCTTAACGGATTTTTTGAATTCTTTTATACCTTTACCTAAACCTGCACCTATCTCTGGCAGTTTCCTTGCACCAAATATTACAAGAAGCAGAATCAAGATAGGCAACATCTCTTGCCAGCTTGGCATCATTTTCACCACCTCCACTCTTTTGGCACAGTGTAATTATCTGAGACGAAAAAGTCAATAAATACACCTTGCATAAAACATTAAAACTAATATAAAATTAAGGTATGTATGATTTTGCGGCGGCTATTATAAAAATAGATTTAGATCAATGTATTATCGGGAGATTTCAAAAGGCCAACTGCAGGGATTGTGATGTATGCCCTTTGGATGCAATAGACTTTAGTCCATATCCTTCAATTGATGAGTTAAAGTGCATAGGTTGTGGTATCTGTTATTCAGCTTGCAGATTCTCCGCTATAGATTCAAATAAAGATGATATGTATATTCTAAATGAGACAGAAGAATTAGAAGAGATTAAAATAGGTTGCATATTTTCACAGTCAGACATAAAAGTCTCCTGTATAAGCAGAATAACGGATGCTTTGCTGTTATATTGGATTGCACATAAAAAAAGGATAACAGTTATAAAAGGCAGATGCAATTCCTGTAAGTTTAAAGAGACAAAAAAGCTATTTTTCTATAATTTAAAGAAAGCTATAACTTTAGCAGATGCTTTTGATATGAAAGCTGATATAAAAGTAAAAACGATTCCATCTAAAGAGAAGTTTATACCAACGCTATCAGTATCAAGAAGGGATTTATTTAAAATAAGAACAAAAAGCAAAAAAATAACAAAAAGGGAGATTATTTTAGGACAACTAAAAGGCAAAAAGCCTGCAAAAGAATTAGAATATCCCGAAACGGCGACAATCTCAATAGAAGATGGTTGTATTTTATGTGGAATATGCGAACATATATGTCCGCAAGAAGCTATACTTATAGAAAAAGATGCAGTTGGAAAAGTATTTTTCAATCCAATGCTTTGTGTAGGCTGCAAAGAGTGTATAAAAGCCTGTCTTTACAATGCAATATCAATAAAGCCTGCTACAACTAAAAATTTAGCACAAAGACCTTATATCGTTTTTGAAGTTAAACAGCAGATATGCCCATCTTGCGGCAAAAGTTTTTATTCTACTACTGCAGGTTTGTGTCCCACATGCAAATCAAGAGAGCAGAAAAAGAAAAGCCTACTGGATTTCATTAAAAATATTTAAACAATTTCCCTTTCTTCATCTTCTTCAAGCTGTTCAAGCGCAAAAAGCACAGTCCTTTTGACATCTTCCTTGTCTGTTGCATTGATTTTTAAAATAGGAATGTCCTTTGGTAATTCTTTAAAGATTTCTTCTATTACGGCATCGTCAACATGATTATCTAAATCGGTCTTTGTTAAGGCTATAACCGTCGGAAGCCTTTTTATGCTATGAAATTTTTTGTAATAGGTAGGAACCGCTCTAACTGATTTCTCATCTGTTATATCTGCAAGTATAATAAGAGCCAACGCATTTTTTATCAATAATGGATAAACAAAATCAAATCTCTCCTGACCTGGCGTTGCATAAAGGTGTATTACTATATCTTCATCAACCGTCAACCTGCCAAAATCCATAGCGACGGTTGTGAAGGCTTTTATATCTTTTAATTCCTTTTCGGATACAGGTTTATCGGTTGTTATTGGCTCAATCTCGCTTATCTGTTTTATGAATTCTGTTTTGCCTGCATTAAAGCTTCCCGTAACAATTATCTTAAATACCATCATAAACCCCTTATTTTTTCAATTATTTTCTTAAGAAAGCTCTTTTTTATCTTAACATCGTATTTTTTCTTTGTTTGGTTTGTGCCGCCTTCAATCATATTAAGCAGATACATACAGGCGACAGCCTTTATCTTATCAATATTGCTTTTATCTTCCAAGACATCTCTAAATGTTATGCTGTTGCTATTTTCTATTAGCTCATCGACATTGATGTTTTTATCTATTAATTCTATCTGCTTTAATACATAAGCAGGAGCCTTTACAATCACAGTTGCATCTTCTTCAGGTAAAAAGCTTAAAAGCTTTGCTTTATCTTCTATATCTTCTATTGATTTTACTATAAAGTCCCTTATGTTTATCTTGAATGTGTTGCTATCTATAGGGAAATTGAGAAATTCGCTTAGGTTTAGCTGTTCTGTCATAACCTTTACAACACCTACGGACAATAAAGAATAAGGATTTTCCAAATCTGAATAGATTAGGTAAAGATCAGTTCCCATTGTAAATCCAACGACCCTTAGATCGCCTGCTTTTATCGAAAATTTGATATTGCCTTTTAATCCCTTAAAGAACTCATGAATTGGCTTTATCTGCTCTGTGCTGGCTTTTACAAAATCTTCTATGTCTATCTTGGCTGCTTGCAGTGGCAGTGTCGGTTTAAGCCCTGCTTTATCTAAAGCATCAATAAACTCATCATAAAATGTTGGCTTCGGTAGTACTGTTAGATATGGCTCTTTGGGTATAACTTCTCCGGGTTCTTTGTAGATAATTATTAGATTTGGTTTTACCAATGCCTTTGTGTAAAGTATTTCGGCTAACTTGTGTTTGACGATTGTGCCTTTATTCTTGCCTATGATGATAAGATCGTATTTGTCTGATTCTATCTTAGATACTGCATCCTTTGGCGTGTCAACTATCTCTGCATCATAGGAGAGCTTCTCCAACATAAACTCGATAATCTCGTTAACAATGGCTTCTTCACATATTACAAGTGCTTTTTTCTTCTCCATCTCACTTCTTCTTCTCTTAAATTTTCAATTACTATACCTTTCTTATTTAAATAGTCAAGAAAAAAATACAAAACAACAAAAAATAAAGTGATTTTATAACTTCTTGACAAAACTCGTATTGATACCTATTA
>CAYTZD010000074.1:0-4947 GCA_964442345.1 uncultured Hippea sp.
TATAAAAATTCTTAAACCAACAAAAAAGCTCGGATACACATAATACAAAATCAAGGTTTGCCATAATAAGTATCAAGGGTGGGAAGATAAAATAGAGATCAAAGCATAGTAAAGCTTTTTATCGTTAACTTCTTCAATATTTATGGTCTTAATCTCTTCTTTTGCTTCTTTTAGCTTTCTTAGCTTAACAAGCGCAAGCGTATAATTTAATCTAATATCAGCAGAATCACCTACGCTAAGAGCCTTTCTTAAAATCTCGGCAGCTTTATCATATTCTCCTATATCCATATACCTTACTGCAAGATTATTGTATAAATCCAGGTTGTCAGGAAAAATTTCTATAAGCCTTTTATATGCTGATATAGCTTCTCTATCTGAACCATTCTCTGCAATTCTTACAAGTTCGGCAACAGAAATGGTTGGCTTCTGTTTTTTAGACACATTTGCCGTTAACTTTTTATCCTGTCTTTTTTCTTCCTTTTTCTTAACTGCAATATTATTGGTTTTATTCTTCGTTATGCTGGTGTTATAAATTTTTCTCTGTTTTACCTTACTTTCTGCCTTTGCTGTTTTTTCAACTTTAACTTTATCAACAGATTCTTTTTCTCGTTCTACTTTAACACTATTATCAGCTTTTTTTGGTTTAACTATCTTTTTAACAGCAGCACTTTTTACAGCAACTGTCTTCGATTTTTTCTCTCTATCAACGCCAATTGACTTATTGTGCTTCAATCCAACAACAATAAATAATCCCGACAGCACAAAAATAGATACAAGCAGACTGAGAATAATTAATCTCTTTTTTGTTTTCTCATTTCTTTTTCTCTGTTTAGCAAAGGGTATTTCTTCTTTCTGGTTTTTATTATTTTCAATCTTTTTTATAGCATCGTAAAGCTTACTCATTGGATAATAACTGGCTTTAGCAAGATTACAAGTTCAACATTGTTTGTTAAATCTTGTCTCTGTTTAAATAAATTACCCACAACAGGCAGATCAGAGATAAATGGCACTCCACTGTTTTGTTTTTGTCTTGTTTGACTTATTAAACCACCGACGGCTATTATATCACCGTTCTTAACCGACACAACACTACTTGCTTCCCTTATATCCATAATCGGCAAAGTATATGTATTGCCTGAAACCTCTTTCTCTTTCAATGCAATAAGATTACTTTTTATTGGCACAATCCTTAGAAGCACCTTACCATCGCTTCTTATGTAAGGTGTTATACCAAATACAATACCATGAAAAACACTTGATATATCAACAGTTGGCGTGGTGGTGCTTTGAGTTTCCGTACTTTCGGTGGTTATCTCAACTTTTTTGATAAAGCTTATAGAACGACCAACGGATAAAAGTGCAGGCTGACCGTTCATTACCCTTATATGCGGCTCACTTATTAGTTTTAGGTTTCCAAATTGACTTAAAGCCTGAATAACACTATCAAATGTTATATTATAACCTTTTTCTCTATATATCTTTGACACATTCATAGTAATAGCTGGGTTCTGACCATCAAAATCAATGGTATTTTGTTGTATATGAAGTGTCTCCCCAAACTTAGGTGAAGTAGCCAAATATTCCCAATTTATGCCCAATTGCCACTGTTTTTTTAGGTTTATCTCTATTATCTTTGCTTCTATCATAACCTGTTTTGAGTAAGCCTTCCTTACCGCTTCTATGTAAGAAGTTATCATCTTCATATGCTTTGCATCATCCTTAACAAACAGAACACCACTTGCCTTATCCAAACTGAATGTCCCCTGTTTCGAAAGCATCTTTTTGAGATTATCTTCTAACACTTTGTATATATCCTTACTTCCCTTTGCGGACGAAGAAGTAAGCGTAAAGCTTCCTTTTAAAGGTGTGGTTAGCTCTTCATCGCTGCTGCTATTTGAAGAACCGCCAAGCACATCACCACCAAGCACAGATTGGGAATTTCTCACAACGCCAAGAAAGTTCAAGTCGAACACCCTGCTGACAAACGGTGTTATCCAAATTACATTGTCTTTCTTCTCCCAGTTTACGCCCACAATTCCTGTTATTGTATCCAATGCACTTCTTAAGCTTACATTATTCAAAGCTATGCTTATGTTTGGATTATTCACATACTCATCCAAAGCACTATCAAAAGCAACATTTATATCATAAGGCTTAAGAATTTGAATAATGGCGTCTTTATACGAGATCGACTTTGAAAATATGCTAACCTTGGCAAGGTCAAGTATGCTTATTCTTTTCTTTATGGGTTTTAAAAATTTGTTTAAATCAGCCTTTTTTGAGACCTTTTTCTCATTCAACGGCTTTAAGTATTGATTCTTTGGAAGCTCAACCTTCTTTTTACTGCTAATAGTTGAACAGTTAGAAACAACAACTACAAGCAACAAAAGAAGCACAATATTAATTTTTCTGCGTAGCTTCAACATTCATACCCACCCTTATATTTCCATATTTTGTTCTTATTAAAACGCCATCTTTATAAATCCTTAAAATCTTAAAACCTTCTCCTGACTCACCTTCTTTAAAAACCCTTCCATTTATATAACAATATTTGGTATTTTGCGAGATAAATATGGACTCTAAATGAAGATTTAGTCTTCTCTCTTTCTCTGCTAAATCCGTCGTATCTCTTTTAAAAAATGCAAATTCATTAAGAGAACATCGCGAGAATGCAGCCTTTTTGAAGTTTTGAATATCGGGTATATCAACAGATGGAACATTAGAGACATAATACGAAGGAATCATCTCATCTGCTAACAGTATAGCCACAACAAAAGCTATAGGCAAAACAACAAAAACGGCAACCTGCTTCACTGTTTTAGACCAAATACAAATACCTTTTTACCTTTTAATGAAAGCTCAAGCGACCCTTTTTTATTCTCTTCTTCATCGCTTGAAGAATCCGCTATCCTAAAACTATCCAGAAAGAAAAAACCTTTATCGAGATAGGTAGAATCTATAATCTCATTTATCTTATATTTAAACTCATCCGATGAGAAACGGGTATCAAATTCCACCGGTTCTATCCTAACCGCCTTTCTAATATCACCAACAGCCTTCTTATAGGCTATAAATTCCCTTATCTTTTTCTCTTCATTCTCAGCTAAATAAAGCCTATTTTCAACCATACTCAAAGCATTAGATAGCCTGTCTATGCTTTTTGTTAAATAAAGTTTTACAAAAACGGCAATAAATATAAAAATAGAAGCAAGCAGAAGATAAATAAAAGTTTTTCTTTTCATTTTTATTTCACAGTAACATTTTTTATGCCTTTTTTGCTCCACTTAATAGTAGCCTTTTTGCCATTATAGGTTATTATAGCTTTTTTTCCTTTGACTTTATACTTAGCATTAGCAGGCAAACCAATCTGGTTTTCAACTTCCTTTTTTGTTGGTGGTTTTTTGTAATTTGAGAACTTATCGGCTATCTGTGAAACCAAAGAAAGAACCGTTGAAATGGACGAAGAACCAGAAGAAGAACCCGAAGAAGAACTATTACACATTCCAAGTTTATTTTTTACGAGATTTACAAACTCTTCTATACTGTATCCATCAATTACATCATCTTGATTCTCTGAATACGAATGAAAGGGGTCTTCGTACTCTCTCTTTTTATTATCATCAAGTGTGGAAGCACTGTCGTTAACCGAATCAAATCTGTAGTTTAATCCCGCACTAACAACAATAAATGCATAAACTGCACCACTTTTTATAAAAAGCTTATGTTGATTAGATAAATTGTTTATTGCATCGCAAAATACGGTTTTATTTTTAGAGTTGCCGTAATCGCATTCTATATCCTTTAGGCTATTATCCACATCATAGACCAGATCAAATCCTTGAGCATCCTTTATGCCAAATTGAGAAGGTAGAACCCTTCTCTTTTTCCCTGCTACATTCTTCCATTCAGGCTTAGGAATACAGTAATGGGTCATCACATATCCTAAGATGGTTGATTTTGCCTTTTTAACGGAATTTCTCGTCTCTGTAAGTCTATTCTGCTGCATCAATGTTTTAAACATAGGAATACCAATACCTATTATCAAACCAAGTATAACCATCACAATTGCCATCTCTATCAGAGTAAAGGCAGATTTTTTTCTCATTAACCCCTCCACAGATAAAAAAGGATAAACGCTATGAGAATTATAGCAAAAAATATGCCCACAAACAGATAAAACATTCGTTTTTTTGATGAAAATAATTCAAGTGATTCTGCGGCCGTTAAGATATCATCCTTTGTTATGCTTTTTCTCTTTTCTGCATAAGCCATAAGAAGCGCCCTTTTCATCACGCTGTTAATTAATCGTGGAATGCCTTTACTTATCTTAAAAATGAGATTTTTTGCCTTTTTATCCAATGGTATAGAACCACCAGCCTTTGCAAATCTGTATTGTATGTATTCTTCTGTCTCTTCTCTGTTTAACGGCTTAAGATAGCAGCGTATTGTTATCCTTTGATTAAGTTGGCTAAGTCTATTTTTTATTATTCCTTCAAGTTCTGGCTGGCCCGAAAGTAGAATTTGTAAAGGTTTAAAATCGTTTGTCTCTATATTTGAAAGCAATCTAATCTGTTCAAGCGATTCAAGTGGCAAACTCTGTGCTTCATCTATAACCAAAAGCAGCTTTCTCTTATCCTTTGCAAGGTTCAATAGATAGGTTTGCAACTCCTTAAGATTTGCGGCAAAGTTATCCGTTGACTTTAATCCAATATCTTCCAATATAGCTTTAAGAAGCTGATCAGGAGAAAGCATAGGTGTAACAATAAACGCAAAGGTATAGTTATCTGGTATAGATTTAAGTAATCTCCTTATAAGTGTCGTCTTTCCTGTTCCGGGTGAGCCTATTAAAACGGCAAAGCCATCACCTTCTTTTAAAAAAAAAGAGAGAAGCCCTAAGGCTTCTTCATGTGAACTGGACGGATAGAAATAATCAGCATCAGGTGTTAG
>CAYTZD010000075.1:0-4689 GCA_964442345.1 uncultured Hippea sp.
TTCTTTGTTGTTCTTCTTTAGAAAGAAACGGCTCGACAGGCGGGAGTAGTGCAACGCTGACGAAAAATTATTCAGAGATGCAGCCAATTATCTGTCGTAATTCCCTTCAAAAGCGGGAGTAGTGCAACAGGTATCTCCAAAAAGCCTATTGCAACAAGGTTTAAACCTTTATAGTATCACTATCAAGATTAGCGATTTTCCTTATCAGAACAACATTTCCCGCTTGTATGAGAAATCGCCATATTTTATTGTAAAAGATCATGTTATTGACAGGGTTTTTGACAATACAAAAATCCCTATCAATTTTAAGTTATTGCCAATCTAACAGCAAAAATTAAAAATGTCAAGTATTTTTGCCTTATTTTTTAGCCATACAAAAATTATTATTAAAGGAAAATATTGTAATTTTGATTTTTGATTTTTATTTATTGCTAAAAAATTCAATATGGATATAATAAAAACACTATGAATGGGCAAGAATTCACCATCTATAGGGCGAAAAACAGTAAAAAATTAGCTTTAAGAAAAGAAGCTGAAAAATTCAATTACTTTGGTTCGTTCTGGATTGTAGATACTCAAAAGTTAAAAATAGAGTTTCCAGACATAAATGATGTATATATCTATGAATTAAAAGAAAGATATATGCCTGCTATTATCATTAGCGAAAATCCAATCGACATGCCATTTTATGATTTTGCTATCTTTACAAGCATAAGCGGGTCAAGAATATTTTTGAATATTGAGAAATGCAGCTGTGTATGTTCGAATATGCTTGAAAACGGGATTTATAGGTTATTATCTGTTTTTGAAGAAGGAGAAAATAACATACGCAGAATTTTTAATTTAGACTTAAGAATAGCAGAGAGATTTATGGAATTTTGTGGAGTTTGTAATCTAAATTACATAAGAGAGATAAAGAACAGGATCAAAAGATAGATGGAAAACTTTAAAGCATCTCTTATAAAGTTTTTAAAAAGAGAAAATCTATCAAAAAATGAAGAAGAATTGTTGGTTTTGGAAATCAAAAAGATTGTCTTCTGGGCATCCAGAGATCCTGATATATCGGAAGGTGCAAAGGATATATACTCTGTTGAAGATTTACAAGAAGAGATATTAAGCGAAACATTCTGCAAACTTATAGAAAAAAGAAACATCATACTTTCAGCTATAGATAAAGGCGCAAATGTAAAGGCATACCTGAAAGGATTGATAATCCATAGCACTGTTGATAAATTGAGAAAAAAGAATTTAAAGACTGTTGAACTAAATCAAAACCTTGAAACAGAAATGAAAACAGAAAAGGATAAATTACTTTTAATTGAAGCAGAAGAATTTGCAAAAATCTCACTAAACAACCTTTCCAAAGCAGAAAGAGAAGCTTTATGTCTTGAACTGTTGGGTAAAGGTTCATCAAAAAGCAAAGCTGCATTTGAAAAGGCGAAAAGCCGAGCAAGAAAAAGATTAAAAAACTTCGTTTTAGAGTATAAATTTTCATCTGTCGTGGTGGAGATTGCTTTAAGGGTATTTATGTCAGAACTATGTAAAAAATTCGTTAATATTTATAGATAGCAGTGCAAGGAGTCTATATTTGATGAGATGGATAGAATTTGTCTATAAGCAGTATCTAAAAAGTCTAAAAGAAGCAGATAATAATATCAAGATAAACCAAAAAGAGATAAAATTACCCGAATATGTTTTAGAAAACGCAGATAATGATGATTATATAAAGTTAGAAGTTGGCAATATCTATCAGATTGATGATTTATATTACGTAATAGCTGATAAAGATGCTTATCCGTATGAGGTGTTTATCTGTTCGCCATTCTGGGAGCTTGCCACAGAAGAAGATTTAATTGCAGAAGGCAAAGAGAGAACCTGGGTTGTTGAAAGTATAGTAAGATATGTAAACAAAAGATATTTTGATAGGTCGATTTTTATAGATAAAATCTCAAAAGATGACATACTACTGATGCGGGATTATATTCATAAGGGGAAAGCCTTACCTTCGGATAAAGTGGGTTTTAAGACAGAAAGCAAGAATGCGTTTCAGCGTCTATTCAAAGAAAGCGAACAGAGAAGAAGCCTGTTTATGATGCCGTTTTTTATGGGCAATAAGATTGAAAACCAGATAACTCTTAAGCCACTTAAGATAAAAGATCTGCCTATGGCTGCGGATTCTTTTGAACCATTTGCATCAGTTGAACACATAGAGATAGTAGAAAACGAGAAGTATATAACTTTACTGTTTGATGATGAATTTGCAGGTTGTATTGCAAAGGTATATTTAAAGGACAACTTAATCTATGAAGGTGTGTTGCCAAAGCGTTTGAACATAGCTGTAAAACTGCATCCTGAACAGGTTAAGGAAATCTTAAAAGTGGAATTTATTTAACTATGGATAGTTTTGAGATTGATATTCTTACGGCTTATCTAAAGACGAAAACACTAACATTGGATAAAGAGAAAGAAGATAAGATATTTGGGTTATTATCAATAAAAACGCACGATGCCAAAATTCTGGATGCAAAATCATTGGCTATTTTATTTTTAAGAGAACATTCAAATGAAGTTGATGTAGAGAAATTTGCAGAAGCGCTTAATACAAGCAAGGATAATGCGATAGCTATACTAAAAGATGAACTGATAGAAGTATATTTTCCTGTTGTTGGAAAAGATAGACAGAAACTTATAAAAGCATTTGTCATTAAACTAAAAGAAGGTGAATCGTTTTCAATAAAAGAGACTTTGAAGGATAATTTAACGACCATTGAGAAGCTGATAAAACAGCCGTTTTTTGTATTTTTTGACGAGAACGATTTTGCTGGGAATTCATTTATGCTTTCTGTTGCTGCTGGTCTTGTTGTTGATAGAAAAGAGAAGCTCGAAGCATTTTCGTTTAGTGGCGGCGTATCATCTTCGGGTAAAATTTTAAGCACAGGCAGTATTTCTCAGAAAAAGGTTGTATCGGATACTTATTCGAAGAAGCTTATAACATCTGAAGTTGTCTCGGATTTAAGAGAACTTAGCTGGATTCTGAATTCAACAAAAGTTCATATACCATTCAGTGTTGCCTTGAAGCCTTCTTTATCTTCACCATCTCCGAAAGAAGCAGCTTATCTCAATTTAGAAAAGATAAAAGAGAAAATAAACAATCTTCAGGGTGTCTCATTTGAGCTGATAAAAAGATTTTATGATCTTGAAGATGATGATTTTGTTTTTTACATAAAAGAAAATATGCTACCTGAGACAGAATGGGAATCTTACCTTAAAGAAGCTTTTATAAAGATTGTAAAGATAAGAAATGCTATAAGAGATAAAATTGTGGTCTTTCATTTTGTTTTTCTTGCGCCGTCAACCTTCTGTTTTGGTCTTGGTGCTATGTTTGGATGTAAAGAGCCGTTTGTTGTGTATCACTATGTTGCAGGTGAGTACAAAGCGGTTCTTGATTATTCTAACGATAACCTAAGAAAGCTTAAATCGATTGTCGAAAATAAAAGTCTTATAAAAGCAGAATATATAGAAAAGCCGCAAGAAAATGCCACTCTTGCCATAGTAATTTACCTTGCATCACACAACCCTATTGGCGATGTTAAAAGGTTTGTTGCAGCAAGATATGAAAATTACGGGATTTTAGGATGCGAAGGTGTGCAAAAAGGTAATTTAGCTGTTGAAGATTGGACAAAGTATGTAAACGAAATATATAGCTGTTATAACGAAACAAAATCTCTTCTTTTAAGGAACAGACTTCTATTTTTAAGCGTTCCTGTGCCTATAGCGTTTGGTTTGGGTGTTGCGATTGAGACATTTGAGAAAATTGATGTCTTTAATCTAAGCTTTGAGAAGGCAACATATTTTAAAGTGTTTACGGTCTCTTCTTTAAGGGTTTAACCTTTAGCTGTCCAAAACCCATTGAAGCATTTGTCCCAACATTGAGAAGTGTGGCAAGATATATAAATGGATATATCGATTCAACATCTCCTTTAACTTCAAAGGAACAGTCCATCGACGGTATTTCCATTAATCTTTTTTTTCTGTGGGAATATCTCTTTACTTTTTCATATTTGCATTCGATCTTTTTAAAATCACCTTTAAATTCAGGCAGGAACACCTTGTATTCCTTGTCTCCATAAAACTTATTGGCAAGATATATGCGTTTCTCTATAGCTTTTAGCAAGTCATTAAAGGTCATCTCATCGCAAGATACAAGCCTTGAGTTTTTCTTCAGTCTCAAAAAAGAGACATCGACTATAAACGAATCGTCAACTGCCTTTATTGATTCTAAATCGTTTGAACTAAATACAATCTTGTTGGGCTGAATATCTGTTAAATACGGATGAAAAAATCCGTTTTCTTTTATTTCAAGCTGTTTTTTGAATGCGTCAATATATATGTCGCTTAACTCAACAAGTCCACCAAGAAGTGTTATTCTTAAATAATCTTTTTCAGCTCTATTAATTATATAAGGCGGAAATAAAGCGTCTTTGTATCTTTCAAATGTAAGCATGTAAAGGCATTTGTCATTAAGTGGACAGCTATCGCAATTTGCATTTCTGAGAATGCAAAACTTTTTAAATAGATATCTGCCAAGCATCCCTCTATAATATGATCCGTAGAATCTATAATTTTTGTCAATAGGTTCGAATTTAAATTCAAGAACAGTTAGCTTGAAATTGCCTATTTGCATTTGAA
>CAYTZD010000076.1:0-1955 GCA_964442345.1 uncultured Hippea sp.
AAACTCATCCCTGTCTGGATAATCACAAACAAGATAAATACCAACTTTACACATCTCTTACTCTCCTTAAGTTATAATATACCCTTTTCCTTCAGATAACGCATAATCCTTTCAACACTCTCCTGAACAGTCAATCTCTCAGTTCTTATATGAATCTCTGGAGCATCAGGTGGCTCATAAGGTGAATCTATTCCTGTAAAATTCTTTATCTTTCCTTCTTTCGCCTTCTTATAAAGACCCTTAGGATCTCGCTGCTTGCATACTTTTAGCGGTGTATCGACAAATACTTCAATAAATTCATCTTTCTCAACAAGACTTCTTGCAAATTCTCTCTCTTCTTTAAAGGGCGAGATAAAGGCCGTTATAACAATCAATCCTGCATCAACAAAAAGCTTTGCAACTTCGGCTATTCTTCTTATATTTTCCTTTCTATCTTCATCAGAAAAGCCCAAATCTTTATTCAAACCATGCCTTATATTGTCTCCGTCAAGCAGATATGTGTGATAACCCTTTCTATTCAAAGCATCTTCTAAAGCGTTGGCTATGGTTGATTTACCCGAACCGCTTAAACCTGTAAACCAAATAACGCAGGGCTTATGACCTTTTATTCTGCTTCTATCCTGCTTGCTTACCTTGTGTTGATGCCAGGATATATACTTCGATTGACCTTCTTTCACAATCAAACCTGCACCGACAGTATTGTTGGTTATTCTATCTATAAAGATAAAACTGCCTGTATATCTATTAGACCAGTATGAATCAAATGGTATCTCATTTGTAAAGACAATGCGACAGTATGCGATTTCGTTTACATTAAGCCTGTTTGCCGATTCCTTCTTTAGTGTATTTATGTTGATTTTGAAGTATATCTCATCTACATAGCCAGATAGATAGCCTGTTCCTTTTTTAACATCATAGGTTTTTCCAACAATTAAAGGCTCTTCGTTCATCCAGATAACAAATACATCAACAGTATCGGCAAGCTTTGGCATTTCAGATGGTTTTACGATTAGGTCGCCTCTGCTTATGTCCACTTCGTCTTCTGTAAGAAGTGTAACCGCCATTGGTGAAAAAGCAGATTCTACATGCTCAAAGGAGTCTATATCTTGATTTTTTTCTTTATATGCTGGTGGAACTATAGATTTTATTCTTGTTCTTATCCTTGATGGCAAAACAACTATCTCATCACCTTCTTCTATCTTCCCTGAAACAATAGTGCCACAGTACCCTCTATAATCGGGATTTGGACGATTTACATATTGAACAGGAAAACGAAACTCTCCGGCATTAAACATCGAGTTTTGAATCTCAACGCTGTTTAAATACTCAAGCAAGGTTTCACCATTATACCATGGCATATTATTGCTCTTTTTTACAACATTATCACCTTTTAAAGCAGATATTGGTATAAACTTTAAGTCTATGTTTAGCTCTTTTGAATTACCTATAACTTCGCCTACCCTTTCTTTAATCTCTTCTATTACCTTAGTGTAATCGTTTTTTATCTTTTCAAAAACCTCTTCTTTATATTCAACAAGGTCCATCTTGTTTATAGCAACGACAATATACCTAATCCCAAGCAAAACAGTTATGAATGTGTGTCTTCTTGTTTGGGTCAAAACTCCATTTCTTGCATCTATTAAGATTACGGCTAAATCGGCATTTGATGCACCTGTAACCATATTTCTGGTGTACTGCTCATGCCCTGGTGTGTCTGCTATGATAAACTTTCTTTTCTCACTTGAAAAATACCTGTAAGCGACATCTATTGTTATGCCTTGTTCCCTTTCAGCTTGAAGCCCATCAACAAGCAAGGAGAAATCTATCTCATCTTCTGTCCTTTTATATTTGGCTTCTGCCTTCAACGCCATAAGCTGGTCTTTAAAGACGGCTTTTGTTTCATAAAGCAGCCTACCTATAAGCGTGCTTTTGCCATCATCAACACTTCCGCAGGT
>CAYTZD010000076.1:2055-4536 GCA_964442345.1 uncultured Hippea sp.
TCCATACTCCCGACCTGATCAAAATCTATCAATCTTCCCTGTCTTTCTGAATATTTCGTTAGAAGCGTCTCTTGTATAATCTCAGGCACAGTTGTTGCTTTGGATTCTATTGCACCGGTAAGCGGATAACAGCCAAGCGTTCTAAATCTAACCCATCTCATTTGGGCCTTTCTTCTTAACTCTTGCGGCATTCTATCATCATCAACCAAAATCAAAGCACCATCGTATTCAACAACAGGTCTCTTTCTTGCAAAATAAAGCGGAACAACAGGGATATTCTCAAGATAGATATACAACCATATATCCAATTCTGTCCAGTTAGACAACGGAAAAACCCTTATACTCTCACCCTTATTTTTCTTTAAATTATACAAATTCCACAGTTCGGGTCTCTGATTCTTTGGATCCCACCTGTGATGCTTATCTCTAAATGAGAAGATTCTCTCTTTTGCCCTTGATTTCTCTTCATCCCTTCTTGCACCACCCAAGATTACATCAAATCTATACTTATCCAGTGCTTTTTTGAGCGCTTCCGTCTTCATTATGTCTGTATGAACCTTACTGCCATGAACAAATGGATTTATCCCTTTTTTTAAGCCTTCTTCGTTTACATAAACTATCAAATCAAGTCCTAATTCTTTGGCTCTTCTATCCCTGAATTCTATCATCTCTTTGAACTTCCATGTCGTATCCACATGCATAACAGGAAAAGGCAATCTTGCAGGATAGAAAGCTTTAAGTGCAAGATGCAACAAAACAGACGAATCCTTGCCTATGGAATACAAAAGCACAGGATTTTCTGCTTCTGCTATTGCTTCCCTTATTATGTGAATGCTTTCATACTCCAATAGCTTTAAGTGGGTCAACTTCTCCTTCATAAACATACACCTAAAGTTTTACAATATTTTTCATCACATACTTATAGACTATATCTGCCATCTCTTCAACCGAGTATTTTTGCGTATCCAAAACTATCTCTGCAGAATCCGGTTCTTCATAGGGCTCATGGATTCCGGTAAGATTCTTTATCTCTCCGGTTTTAGCCTTTTTATAGACACCTTTATAGTCCCTTTTTTTGCACTCTTCCACTTCTGCCTTTACATAGATCTCTACAAAATTCTTACTGTTTTCCCTTATAAACCTTCTTATCTCTCTATAAGGTGATACAAACGATGCAACAACCGATATAGAATTTGACTGCAAAACCTTTATTAAAAAGGCTACCCTTTTTAAGTGGCGAATTCTATCTTCTTTAGTATATCCTATTTCTGGTATCATCTCCCTTATATCCCTACTGTCGATTCTTTGGATGGGAAGGTTTTTTATCTCTTTCAACCTTTCAAAAACTTTATCGGCTATAGTCGTTTTTCCAGACAGCGGAAGGCCTGTAAACCATAAAACGAACGGCTCTATCTCCTTTCTACCAAAATTTATCTTGTTCCAGATTCTCTCATGGATAAAATATATAACAATCTTGCTTAAGCTTTCCAAGATACCGGCAGCTATAGCAAGGTCTAACTTACCGAAGAATATAAAAACTATAAGAATCGTAACACTCGTGGCAAAAACACGCCAGGAGATGGCTTTTAGAAGTGAACGGGTTTTGGTCTCAATAAACATACTTTTAGCTATTATTTTTTACATACTCTACGCACTTATCCCAATCGGATTTAAAAAATCTTCTTATGGCTTCCAGCTTCTCTTTTTCTGGCATAAAATCCACTTTAGGCGTCAGCCACTCTGGCAGATAGTTGGCCAAATAGAGAATAGGATATCTGATAGGATAAACAAACCCGTATTTTTTTAGCTTACTATCACCGGGAATAAGATTTACATATCTTGAGATAACATAAATAAACTTTAACTGTTTAACACTATAAGACTTATGCTTCTTGTTAAATTCAATCTCAGATTTATCATAGGTTGCCCCAATATAGTTTGCTATCTTATCCAAGAAAGATTCAGGATTATTTCTTAATTCGTCATACATAAGAACCAAAGGCTTATAGCTAAATGTATCTTCCAACAGCCTTATTTTATCGTAAAACAGCATATCTTCTATCTTAAAGAACCCTGTATTGCCTAAATTAAATAGTCTATCAAATTCCCAATGATATCCATTTTTAATGTATCGTTTATACTGCGACAAAATCCACTCATCTTGACGCCTTAGAACCATTATTGGTTTTACATCTTTAAAATATTGAGAAAACCACTTTATCTCTTTGGCAAATTGCCTGTCAAATTCGCGAGAAACAAGAAACTTTCCATCTTTTGCTCTCTTTATTATATCAACGCTTTTTCTATATTTTGTCATCGGGATATAATTAACGCCTTTCAACTTAGGAAAGAAACCAAACTGCAAATACTTGCTTCCTGTTTTCCCAAGTCCAACATGAAAGTATATCTCTTTCACGCTTCACCCTCCAATAAAACCATAGCAGACCAACTATATTACAAAAATATCTCTTTTGCAATATA
>CAYTZD010000077.1:0-4392 GCA_964442345.1 uncultured Hippea sp.
AAACGATACCTTTTTTCAATTGCTTCTCTATAGCATCTTAATATTTTTTCCCTGTCGTAAAAGGCGCTTACGAGCATCAAAAGTGTGGATTTTGGTAGATGGAAGTTTGTTATAAGCGCATCTATAACTTTGTATCTGTATCCTGGATAGATGAAGATTTCTGTTGAGCCTTTAGATGGCTTGATAAATCCATTGTTATCTGCAGCCGTTTCGAGCGTTCTTACGACGGTTGTTCCGACGGCTATTACCCTACCCTTTTTGGCTTTTGTTAAGTTTATTAAATCTGCTGTTTCTTGATTTATTTCGTACTTTTCTGCATGCATCTTGTGCTTTTCTATCTCTTTCTCCTTTACTGGTCTAAATGTGCCAATGCCCACATGTAAGGTTATGTAGGTTATTTTTACGCCTTTATCTTTGAGTTTGTTGAGTAGTTCTTCTGTAAAATGCAATCCTGCTGTTGGTGATGCCACTGCTCCGTTCTTTTTTGCAAAAACCGTTTGATAATATTCAAAATCTTCTTTTTTGTTGTAATTCTCATAGTTTCTTTTTATGTATGGTGGAAGCGGGACTTCGCCTATCTCTTCAAGTAGCTCATAAACATTGCCATCGGTGTAAAATTTAACAATTCTTTTGTCTGAATTTTCTATCCTTTCAATAGTTGCTTTACTGTTATCTTTTAGTATGACATCTGTTTTTTGCTTTATTTTACCCTTTGTAAGGCATAGAAATTTGTTGTGTTCTATCTCTTCAAGCAGAAATATTTCGACCTTGCCGCCTGTTGGTTTTCTACCAAAGATACGGGCTGGTATAACCTTTGTGTCGTTTAAAACAAGCAGGTCGTTTTCATTTAGGTAGTCTATTATATCTTTGAATATTTTGTGTTCTATTGTGTGATTCTCTCTGTTGCATATCATTAGCTTGCATTCGTCTCTTGGTATATGCGGTTTTTGCGCTATTAATTCTTCGGGGAGATAATAGTCAAACAAGTCAATTCTCATGGCTGGCAAATTATACATATTTTTGACTTGAAAACAAGCAGGCTTTGCCTATAATTAACCGTTGCGAAAAATGTTTCTTGACTTTTGAGTGTTTTAACTCAAATTATAAATGAAATGGTGGCTTTTATTTTTAGAAAACAATCTTAACTCATAAGGAAGGTGGTGGCGATGGCTAAAGAGACAAATAAAGAAGTAATGAAGAAGATTTTGAGTGAAGGTAAGAAAAAAGGCTATGTTACTTACGATGAGATTAACGACATTCTTCCTGAAGGTGTAAGTATAGATGAGATAGATGAGATTATAAAAAAGTGCGATGACCTTGATATAGATATTATAGATAATGAAAAGATAGGGCGGGATTCTTCAGCGAAGGAAGTAGGCTTTGATTTAGAAGAAGATGAAGAAGTTGGCAGTGCAATAAGAATGTATCTCAGAGAGATGGGAAATATACCTTTATTAAGCAGAGAAGAAGAGATAGAGATAGCAAAAAAAATAGAAGAGCATAAAAACAATCTAACACGAAAGCTTATAGATTTTCCATTTACGCCAGATGCCATAAAGCAGTTAAAAGAAGATATATTGGCAGGGGCAGAGAAGGTAAAAAATATCTCCAATGCACTTGATTTATCCTGTGATTTTGAGGAAGAAGACGATGAAGAAGATCATACATCCAAAGAGAAGTTTTTAAAATATTTAGATGATATATTGGAAAAATACAAGAAGCTTTCGTATGCATCAGAAAAGGAAAAAGAAGAATTAAAGGAAGAACTTTTCAAAGAGTTTACAGAGATATCGTTAAGTGATAAGTATATTCAGAAAATTACGCAAGGGTTTATAGATCGTGTAAAGTCAAACAAAAATTTGCCTAATAGAGATGAGCTTCTTGATCAGCTATTTGAGATAGAGAAAGAGAGAAAAGAAGTTGAAGAAGTAAAACAGAGAATGATAAAAGCAAATCTAAGGCTTGTAGTGTCGATAGCAAAAAAGCATCTAAACAGAGGACTTTCATTTTTGGATTTAATACAAGAAGGCAATATTGGTTTAATGAAGTCTGTGGATAAGTTTGATTATAGAAAGGGCTTTAAATTTTCAACATACGCAACCTGGTGGATAAGGCAATCTATCTCAAGAGCAATAGCAGATCAGGCAAGAACAATTAGAATACCTGTCCACATGATAGAAACAATCAACAAGATAGTCAGAGCAAGTAAACTTTTGGTTCAAGAATATGGAAAAGAGCCGACGGCTCAAGAATTGGCTGAGTATCTTGGTATGGATGAAGATAAGATTAAAAGTATAATAAAGATAGCAAAGGAGCCTATCTCACTTGAAACGCCAATTGGTGATGACAACGATACGCATTTAGAAGACTTTATAGAAGATACAAAGACAAAATCACCGATGGATTATGTGATTGAATCAAGCTTAAAAGAGAAGATAGAAGAAGTTTTGATGACTTTAAACGAAAGGGAAAGGAAAGTGCTTATAATGAGATTTGGTATTGGTGATGGTTTTGACCATACGCTTGAAGAAGTTGGTAGGGTATTGGGTGTAACAAGAGAAAGGGTAAGGCAAATTGAAGCAAAAGCTTTGAGAAAGCTTAGGCATCCAAAAAGAAGCAGAATACTTTCCAGTTTTGTAGAATGAGAATTAATAGATTTTTAGCCAAAGCGCTTAATATCTCAAGAAGGGATGCCGACGAGCTGATAAAAAGCGGAAAAATAACATTTAACGGTGAGATTCTAAATGATTTCGTTGAAGTTGGAGAGAGCGATATCGTTGAGTTTAACGGAAAAAGGATTCAAATAGAAAAGGGCGATGTCTATTTTGCCTTTTACAAACCACCTTTTGTGATAACTTCAACATACGATGAAGAAGGCAGAACGACTGTTTGTGATTTTTTTGCTAATGTAAAGAGTAAGCTTATCTGTGTGGGAAGGCTGGATTACTTATCCGAAGGATTGTTGATTGTTACAAGTGATGGTAAGTTTGCCAATCTTCTTATGCATCCGAGATTCAAAATAAAAAAAACTTATCTTGTAAAAACAAAGGATGTTTTGGGTGCGGATTTATTAAAAAAGATGTCTAAAGGTATAGAGTTAGAAGACGGCTTTTTTAAGCCAATAACAATAAAAAGAACGCAAAACCCTAACTGGATAGTTATTACCATTGACACGGGAAGGAATAGGATTATAAGGAGATTTTTGAAAGCGTTTAATGTAAAGATAGAAAGGTTGAAGAGAATAGCTATAGGGCCTATAGAACTTGGAAATATGAAACAGGGTGAGTATAGAGAACTAACGAAAGATGAGCTAAAAAACATAAAAAGAATGGTTTATAAAAGGAAAAATGTCGCAACAGTCTGAAGAGAATGGCTTATCCTTAAGGCCTTCAACACTTAAGGAGTATATAGGTCAGAAAAATATTGTAAGAAATTTATCGCTTGCAATTGAAGCTGCCAAAAAAAGAAACGAAGCACTTGAGCATTGCCTGTTATACGGCCCACCAGGACTTGGTAAAACAACCCTTGCAAATATAGTGGCTAAAGAGATGAATGCAAACATAATAACAACAACAGGCCCTGCGATAGAGAAGGTCGGTGATATTGCAGCTATTTTAACGAATTTAAGCGAAAAGGATGTTTTATTTATAGATGAGATTCACAGACTTAACAGGGCTGTTGAAGAGACGCTTTATTCTGCTTTGGAAGATTTTAAACTTGATATAGTTGTAGGACAAGGACCTGGCGCAAGAACGATAAGGATAGACTTGCCGCCTTTTACGCTTGTTGGTGCGACGACCCGTATCGGGCTTTTGACTTCTCCTTTAAGGGATAGGTTTGGACTTGTTTTAAGGTTGGATTTCTATTCTATTGAAGAGTTAAAGCTAATAATACAGCGCTCTGCTTCCATTTTGAATGTAGAGATAGAAGAAGAAGCGGCTTTGCTTTTAGCTAAAAGATCTCGTGGCACGCCAAGAATAGCAAATAAGCTTCTAAGAAGGGTCAGGGATTTGGCTCAAATAAACTCAAAAGAGATAATAGATGTTGAAACAGCAAAGCAGACACTTGAGATGCTTGAGATAGACAAGAATGGATTGGATTATTTGGATAAGAAGTATATTTTGACTCTAATCGAAAAGTTTAGCGGTGGCCCTGTTGGTATAGATACGCTTGCTGCAAGTATCGGTGAAGATAAAGGGACACTTGAAGATGTTGTTGAACCTTTTTTGTTACAGATAGGTTATATAAAGAGAACCCCCCGCGGCAGGGTTGCAACACCCATAGCTTTAAAAGAGCTAAAATTCAAAGATACCCTAATATAGACGAATTTTGAAATATAGATTAATGGTGCCCCGAGCAGGATTCGAACCTGCGGCACCAGGATTAGGAATC
>CAYTZD010000078.1:0-4302 GCA_964442345.1 uncultured Hippea sp.
TTATTTTTCTTGAAAAAAATCACAACAGTTATTATTGTGTTATATATGGAAGTGGTGATTGTGGAGTGGATACCAAAATGGTTTTTCCTTCTTATTCTTAGCATATTGATTGGTGGATTGATAGGACTTGAGCAAGAATCATATCACAGAAAAAAGGAAGAGAAGCACTTTGGCGGAATAAGGACATTTCCGCTTATCTCGATGTTTGGATTCTCAACCACATATTTTGTTAACAATACAGCAATTACGGTTATTGTCTTTGCCTGTTTTTCCTTAATGATAGTAGGCGAATACATCTATGAAGCTTTTTATTTTAACAAGAAAGGTATAACAACCGAAGTAGCTGGTCTGTTTACTTATATTCTTGGTGTTATCTTGGCAAAAGGTTTTATAATAGAAGCTGCCACTTTGAGTATCCTGATAACTCTGATTCTCTCCTTGCGCGATCCTATACATGGTTTTGTTGAGAAATACATATACGAAAAAGATGTTTTGGCTATTTTGAAGTTTCTTATCGTTTCTGCGATAATGTACCCACTGCTTCCCAATGAATCATACACTTTCTTAAAACTTAACCCACGATCAATCTGGCTTATGGTTGTTCTTATCTCATCGATCTCTTTTGTCGCTTATTTTGCTACGCGTTTGATGGGAACAAAGAAGGGTATTATGGTAACCGCTCTGCTTGGTGGGTTGCTTAGTTCAACAGCGACTACACTTGCATTTGCAAAAAGATCAAAAGAAGTGCCCGAGCTTTCAAAAGAGTTGGCTTTGGGCATAATACTTGCAAGTTCTATTATGTTTTTAAGGCAGTGGGTTATAATGTTTATTATTTATCCATCTTTATCTTTTAAGTTCTTGCTTTTTGCGGTTGTAGTCTTTTCTGTTGGATTAATCTTTTTTTTCGGCAAACGCTCAAAAGGTATTCAGACTGTAGATGTGTCGTTTTCAAATCCCTATGATTTAAGTCATGCTCTCTTATTTGGAGCTTTCTATACCGTGATACTGATTTTATCAAGACTTGCAAATATGTATCTTGGTGCAAAGGGTGTTTATCTGTTGGGCTTTGTATCTGGACTTGCTGATGTTGATCCTTTGACTATCTCTATGACTCAATTATCAAAGGATGGTGTTATAGCTGTAGATGTAGCTCTTGTAAGTATAATTATATCAAGCATTACTAACACTTTTATGAAAGGAGTTTACGCAAGTGTATTTGGTGATAGAAACTTAAGTAAATGCGTCTGGAAGGCTTTTGTTTTGATGGGTATTGTTAGTGTCCTTTTTATATTGGGAAAAAATCTATTAACCTAAGGAGGTTGTCTTGGATACAAAAAAACCAGATTTTAAGAATATCGAGAAGTGTTTAGATATCGATACAAGCTGTGTCTTGAGTCATATTTGCTATAAATATTCTGCTATGGTTATGGCAGGTTTGATAGAAGCGTTGGATTATTTTGGTGGCTCTCAGGCGCCTAAGGTTTTAAGAAGGTTGCTTGCAAAGAAGATTCCTATGGAGATGATGAAGGCTATGGAGATAGACCCGTCGATGTTAAAGAAATTTTCAGAAGAAGAGATTATTAAAATATTGCCTGAGATGATACATTCAAAGGGTGGCCCTAAACTTACCATAGAGAAGCTGGATAATGGCAGCTATAGATTTACTTTAAACGAGTGTCATTTTTTGCCTTACTCCAAATCAAAAGGGTTCTGCAATGTTACAGCAGGTTTGATGCTTGGGTTCGCGCAGATGTTAAGTGGCAAACCGATGGATATAGAAGAGATTCAGACCATAGCCAAAGGTGGAGAAGTTTGTGAATTTATAGCCAAACCGAAATTTTTGGATAAGAAATAGTTGTAAGAGTTTTAAGTATTGAAACCTATTATTATATTAGGTCCTACAGCTATAGGTAAAACAGATCTTGCCATATCCCTTGCAAAAAAGATTGATGCGGAGATTATTTCTGCTGATTCTATGCAGATTTATAAGTTTATGGATATAGGCACTGCTAAACCTTCAAAAGAAGAACAAAAAGAAGCCAAGCATCATCTAATTGACTTTAAAATGCCTAATGAGAAGTTTAGTGCTGGTGAATTTGCAAAAGCAGCAGAAAAAATTATTGAAGATCTAAAAGGTAAGGGTAAGAATGCATTAATTGTTGGTGGAACAGGATTTTATGTTGATGCTTTAGTTAATGGTATAGATAGCATAGAAAGGGTTGATGAAAAGGTAAAACTATTTTTTGATGATTTTTGTGAAGAGATGGGATCTTATGAGCTATTTAAATGGCTTGAGATTATTGATGAAGAATGGGCAGAAAGGATACATCCAAACGATTCTCAACGCATAAAAAGGGCTTTAAGCGTCTATGTAAGTCTAAAAAAGCCGTTAAGCTCGTTTTTTAAAAGCAAGGACGACAATAGAACCGATTTTTTCATATTTGTCTTGACATCAAGCAGAGAGTTTCTGAAAAAAAGAATAAGAAAAAGAACGGCATTGATGGTTGAAAACGGTTTAATTGAAGAGACAAAGCGGTTAATTGATATGGGTTTTTCAGACTGCGATGCCTTAAAATCCATAGGTTATAAAGAGACGGTGGATTTTTTAGAAGGCAGAATAAAGACAAAGGATGAACTTGTAGAAGCTATAGTAAAAAGCACACTTGATTATGCAAAAAGACAGCTTACCTTCTTTAGAAGCAGATTCAAAAACGCAAGATGGATAAATGTTGAAAGCGAGAATGCAGAGCAGGTTATTCTAAATACCGTTTTGAGCCATCTCTCTTAGTCTTCTGATTCTTTCTTCTATTGGTGGATGTGTTGAGAATAAATTCATCAAACCCTTTGCCGAGAAAGGATTTACTATAAATAGATTCTCTGTTGCAGGGTTGCCATGAAACGGAATAGCCTTTGAATATTGGTCGAGTTTCTCTAAAGCACTTGCAAGGTATAATGGATTGCCGCTATAGATTGCTCCTGCTTTATCCGCTTCGTATTCTCGTGCCCTTGATATGGCAAGCTGGATAAGTGTTGCTGCGATTGGTGCAACGATAGCCATCGCTATCAAGACGATTGGATGGTCTCCTTCATCATCCCTACTTAATCCACCGAAAATTGCTGCCCACTTTATCATATCAGACAAAACCATTATTGCGCCTGCAACCGTTGCAGCAACAGACGATATTAAGATATCCCTGTGTTTTACATGTCCAAGTTCGTGTCCTAAAACACCCATTATCTCTTCTTTTGTTAAAAGCCTTAATGCGCCTTCTGTTATTGCTATAGCTGCATGTTTTGGGCTTCTTCCCGTTGCAAAAGCGTTTGGTGCTTCTTGTGGTATTATGTAGATGCGTGGCATAGGCAGATTCGCCCTTTCGCATAATTTTCTTACTATGGCATAAAGCTCGGGTGCTTCTTCTTCACTTACGGGTCTTGCCCTATACATTGCAAGCGCTATTTTGTCTGAGAAAAAGTAGCTAAAGAAGTTCATTGCACCTGCAAAAATTAGCGCTATTATCATACCTGTCCTGCCGCCTAAAAGGTCTCCAATGATAATGAATAAACCTGTAAGAAATGTAAGAAACAAAACCGTTTTAACGGTATTCATTGCGCCCTCCTTCTTCTTTTGTCAACTTAGAAGATAATCGATGATCTCTAAAAGTCAAGATAGAGTTTGTCCATTAATTCTTTGGCTTTTGAAAGGTCTTTTTGTCTGTTTATATTAAATAAATTCTCTTCTTTATGCCAGTTTATGATGCAAGGTTTTCTAAAAAATAGCAGTTCTTTTATCTTTCTGTTTTTGCACTCATTTGTTTTGAAGAAATCAACAGCTTCTTTTTTTATGGCAAATGGCAAAGGGTATAATTTATCGTTTGAAGAGAAAAGGCAGCTGAAACAGTTTGAGTTAATGCAGTCTATAAGTTTTTCTATCATCTCTTTACTTATAAACGGCATATCTGCGGCAAAAAAGATAAACTTTTCGCTGGGAATATCATTAAGAATTCTATATATACCGCATACGGGTCCTTCAAATGGATTTTTATCTTCAATTGATATTGTATCATCGATGCTTAGTTTTTCGCCTTTCTTTGTAGAGATAACTATTTTTGCTTTCTGAAACATTTTTATGGTGTTTAGTATATAGTCGATTAATGGTTTATCTTTTAGTTTAACAAACCTTTTATCAGTATTGAATCTTTCGCTTTTTCCGCCTGCAAGGATGCAAAAAACAGTGTCTTTCATATTTAAATTATAAAAATATTTGTAGGGACTTGCAAATATTCATTATTGGGTTATTAATAT
>CAYTZD010000079.1:0-4268 GCA_964442345.1 uncultured Hippea sp.
ACAATAGCCAATTCAACCAGCGTAAAACCTTCCTTTGCCTTTACTTTTGGCAACATCTTAACACCTCCTAATTCTCACTTAACAAAATTCTAAGCCAAATTTTACCATTTGTCAACACAACAATTACTTCGTCATACTTCCAAGCATATTGTAGATTGGACTGATAAGCGCAAGGATAAAGAATATAAACATAAGACCCAAAAATCCTAAAACAATAGGTTCTATCAATTTACCTATCACTTCAACCAGCGATTGAACCTTTTCGTAATACATTCTTGATAATCTGACAAGTTGCTCATCCATATTTCCTGTTTCTTCTCCTACCATCATCATTCTTACTGCTATCTTTTCAAACACATCCAAATCCTTCATTGCTTCTGAGAGTTTTTCTCCTTCTCTTAATCTATCGGATAGTTTGGCTGTTGACTTTAGAAAATAATCGTTGGTTATAGCAGATTCCATCGTTTCAAGGGATTCTGTAATTGTAACGCCAGCGGTAGATAGTAAAGCAAGATACTGAAAATAGAATGCCATCTGCGAATATCTAATTATCAAGCCAATAATAGGCATTCTCCATAGTGCATAATGAACCCAATACCTAAACCTTTTAATCTTAAGCAGAAACGGAAATGCAAAAATAATTACTGCAGCTACCACTACAAATACAAACCAATAAGCTTCAAAAGCATTGCTTATCCAAATAAGCATGCGAGTAGCAAGCGGCAGTTTCATTCCCTGCGATGTAAAAAGTCCAACAAGCTTTGGCAAAACATAGGCTATCCAGAAGATAAACGCTCCTATGATAGATAGAAGGCTAAATGTTGGATAAATAAGCGCCCTTTTTGTTGCAGATCTTATCTCTATCACCCTATCAAGATAATCTGCTGCATCTTTTAGTGTTTTATCTAATTCTCCTGATGCTTCTCCAATTTTTGCCATAGATATAACAATTTTTGGGAAAAATCCTATTTTATTTAGCGCATCGGAAAGATTGTATCCTTCATCAAGCATTTTAAGCATCTTAAAAGCAGCATACTTTATCGCCTTATTCGTGGCACCATCACCCAGATCTTTAAGTGCATACTGAATAGAAACGCCGCTTTCTAAATAGACGGATATCCCTCTTATAAATTCGGATATGTCTTTGAGTTTTGGCTTACCTATTGCTATAAATTTATAAAGATTCTCAAAGATAGGTGGAACTTCAAAAACCCTGTATAATGTTCCACCAACTGCATCTATATGATCATACAGTGCTTCTATCGATTCAAATTCATCGGATCCTTTACGGATCTCTCCTTCTTTGGTTATAAAAGAATAGATAAACAAAGCCATATTTAGACGCCAAACACCCTTTTTACTTCTGCAATGTCCGTTATGCCTTCTTTAACAAATCTTGCAGCAGATTCCTTCATTGTTATCATGCCTTGTTCAAGAAGATGACTTCTTATCTTTGATATTGGTGAACCTTCAGCTATCATCTCCTGGATCTCTCTATCAACAAACATCACTTCCCCTGCTGCTGTCCTGCCTATATAGCCTGTATGTTTACAATGTTCACAACCAACATGCTGATAGGCTTCATCTATCTCAACACCCAAGTATTTTTTATCTTCATCAGTTAATTTTACCTTCTGTTTGCAGAACGGACAAAGCTTTCTTACAAGCCTTTGCGCTATAACGGCAGTAAGCGACGACGATAGAAGAAAGTTGCCTATACCTAAGTCCTTTAATCTTGATATTGCTCCTACGGCATCATTGGTATGAAGTGTCGATAAAACAAGGTGTCCCGTTAAGGCCGATCTTATGGCAAGCGTTGCCGTCTCTTCATCCCTTATCTCACCAACCAGTATAACATCAGGATCTTGTCTTAAGA
Source organism: uncultured Hippea sp. (assembly GCA_964442345.1). Taxonomy (GTDB): domain Bacteria; phylum Campylobacterota_A; class Desulfurellia; order Desulfurellales; family Hippeaceae; genus Hippea. The sequence continues at coordinate 1,877 of CAYTZD010000079.1, forward strand.
ATGAGCGAATAGCAGAAGCAAAGGTTAGATTAGCCCTTGGATTTACATTAACCTGATGAACAAGCGGCACCCTAAGTTCAACCGGATCTTCTATTGTCAGCACATTGCGTTCCATCGTGTTTATATGCCTTAGAAGCGAATAGAGTGTTGTTGTTTTACCTGCACCCGTTGGACCTGTTGCTAAGATTATACCAAATGGCGCATTTATGGCTTTTTGAACGATATCAAGCTGCTCATCTGAAAATCCTATCTGACTGAGAGATATAAGCCTTGATGTGCCACCAAGTATTCTGATAACCAAGTTTTCTCCATAGATAGAAGGAATAGTAGATACTCTAAAGTTAAACTTTTCATGAAGAAATTCATAATCCATTGCACCGTCCTGCGGGATATTCGTTGTTGCTATATCCATCCCACTTCTAACCTTTATCGTTGATACGATACGAGAATGGACAGATGGTGGCAAACTGTGAAAGAGATGTAAAACTCCGTCAACCCTATACGATACAAGCGTTACTTCTTTTAACGGATTTATATGTATATCACTTGCACCCTTATCTATTGCATCTTCTATTAAGAGATTAGCCAGGTTTTCAACGGATATCTCATTGCCTTTGAGAAGCTGTTCTACATTCTCCTTTATCGTCTCATCTATTGGATTTTCGGCTAAATAATAGAAACGCTCAACCTTTTTTGCAAGTTCAGAAGCCGGAGCCACTTTAAACACTATCTCCCCGCGGAAAAATCTCTTAACCATTGCTTTTAATCTTTCGTCGTACGGATCGGGTATCGCAACAACAAGCGTATTGTTATCCACTTCAATAGGCAAGATGTTATTCTGTATGGAGAAACTTTTAGGAATAAGCTTCAAAGCATCAACGGTTGGATTTAAGGTTTTTAAATCTACGAATTCAAGGCCGGATTGTTTAGCCAAAACTTCGGCTACTTCATAATCCGTAACAAATCCAAGTGTAAGAAGGACATCGCCCAATCTTTTTTTTAACGCTTTTTGAACGGATATAGCATATTGGATATGCTCTTCTGTTACTATTCCGTACTCTTTAAGAAGCTGACCTATAGGCTTTGCCATTTTATTCTCCCTTTTATTCTAAATTGAGTATAAAGTACTGCACCGTTATTATCTTTATCGTATTCAAACCTGCTATCCTGCAACTTAACCTTCTTTGATAGATCCTTTAAAAACATCTTTGCCGACGATTTGGCTTCGATATAGCTTCCATCAATCTTTAGTTTTAGTTTAACCATAAACCCTGTATTCTCTTGTGTCATATCTTGACTGTATTGATTAGAATAACCATTCTCATTATTATTAGATATCCCTTCCTTTTTTATATCTATCATCGTTATTATACTATCAGAAGGCACTATATGTGTTAACCAACTTAAAAATCCGCCCAAATCAAGCTCGTTCTTCTCTTCGTTCACAAACTTGTATATATCGTTTAATGTTTTAGCTTCATCCTGATGCGGCATATAGGTGTTTATAAAAGCTATCTTAGAATTAAGCAGATCACTTTTTTTACTAAATTCAGCGCGCAGATTGGAATATTTAACATAATCCATACCTGAAAGGACAGCAAGCACAACAAAAATAGCCGAAGAAAGAACAAGCGAAAGTTTAGATGCTTCAAATGATACAACATCCCTTATATATTCCATTGGCAAGAAATCGCACTCTTTAAAAGGATATAGCAAACCTTCAAGGTGAGCCAAAGGATAATTCTCTTTATTTAGTATCAATTCGTCTTCTGAAATAGATTCAATCTCAGAGACATAAGAACTTACACTTTTATTAAGAATAAATCCATTATCTATTGTCAAGGTCAGCTGAAGGTCATCTTTTGTCCATACTACACTTTTTACCTTACTGTTTAATTTGTAAGCAAAGCTAAACAAAGCAATCTCAACAGGAAAAACATATTCAACAACAAACATCTCCTGAAGCTTTGTAATAAATTTTAAATCTTCTTCTGGAATAGCACAAATACCAACCACCTGCTGTTGATCGGATTTTAGCAGTTTAAACTTATATACAAATGAATCAACAAAAACAGCCTGATCGTTTATGTACTTTTTTACTGCAAAATTGATAAATTTTTTGTTTTTTACTCTTACAGTAGTCCTATCAAAATAGCTAAGCTCCGTTAAAAAAGAGACCCTTGCATACTTAAGTTTTTCTTCTTCTGCAAGTTCTTTTAACTGATCAAAATCACAACTTCCATGTCTCAATATCTTACCAGATGAAGCTATGGCGTATTCCACCGTATCCATAGACGGCCGTATAAATAGAAGCAGTATCTTCTTTTTTAACAGATCCAATCTAAACATACCACCTACCAAGTAGCAAAACCAATTCCTAAAATTCTCATTT
>CAYTZD010000080.1:0-4131 GCA_964442345.1 uncultured Hippea sp.
AAGATTTAACTTGATAAAAAAACTTTTTTGTGTATTTTTATAAGAGTAATTTGTTAGGGAGGTATATTAAATGAAGGAAGAACTCATAAACAGAACACTTCAGGAGCTTGTTAATTCGTCTCAAAATATAGAAGGTGCAGCTTTGGTTACAGCTGATGGTTTAATGATAAGCAGCTATCTGCCTTCGGAGATGGACGAAGATAGGGTCTCTGCTATGAGTGCAGCATTACTTTCTCTATCTGAAAGAGCCGTTGAAGAACTTGAAAAAGGCATCCCGCAGCAGGTTACAATCAAAGGTGATAAAGGTTATATAGTAATCACATCGGCTGGTGAAGAAGCTGTTTTAATGGTCATTGCAGGTGATAAGGTAAAACTTGGTCTTCTCTATATGGAGATTAAAGGGGCAGCAGAAAAGATAAAACACGCATTCTAATCATATTTTATTTGGGTGGTTGGTTTTCCTGCAACAGAAGCGGGAACCTATACACCCTTCTTTTTATCTTGTTTTATGCAATATTTTTGCATTTTCTCAACGATAACAGGTTTAGAAGTTGTTAGAGTTAAAAGTTGAAGGTAATACGCTTTTTTTAAAAGGCAGTGCAACATATCAGACGCTTAGGCAGTTCATCTCAAGGTTTCCAGAATATAAAGATAAGATAGATACCATAGACATAAAAGATATAGAAAAGATTGACACCCTTTTTCTGGGTTATCTCATTAAAACAAAAAAGAAGCTAAATGCAACAAATAGGCAAGAAGAACTTATAAACATTGTAAAGTTAAACTGGGAATCAGAAAAAGAAGAAAAAGGCTCAAGCCTAAGTTTTTTTGAATCCGTCGGCAAAGGGACAATAGATAGGCTAAAAGAGTTTTACCTATTTTTATGCTTTATAGGCGAGATTTTTTTAAACAGCGTTAAAATAATCCTAAATCCAAAAAGGATAAGGATAAAATCAATTCTTTATGATATAGAGATTATGGGATTTAACGCTATACCTATACTTGCCACCATCTCCTTTTTGGTTGGAGTGGTTATAGCTTATCACGGTTCCGTAAGATTAAAACAGTTTGGTGCTAACATTTTCGTTGTTGATCTGGTTGGTATATCGTTTCTAAGGGAATTGGGTCCATTACTCGTTGCAATCATTATGGCTGGTAGGTCTGCAAGTTCTTATACGGCACAGATAGGCATAATGAATGTTACAGAAGAGATAGATGTTATAAGAACGATGGGCATAGATCCATTAGATGTGCTTGTATTTCCAAAGCTTGTCTCTATGTTTATAGTCTTTCCGTTGCTTATTGTGTTATCGGACATCTTAGGTATCTTGGGTGGGATTGTTGTTGGAAAATTGGCACTTGATGTAACATTATCCGATTTCTTGTTAAGACTTCACCATGCTATAAGCATAAAGACATTTCTTTCTGGCATTTTAAAGGCACCTGCTTTTGCCTTTTTAGTTGCATCTATTGGATCGTTCAAAGGCTTTAGAACACAAAAGAATGTTGAGAGTATAGGAAAGAGTGTTACCATAAGCGTTGTTGATTCTATATTTGCCGTTATAATAGCAGATGCCATATTCTCTATTCTATTTAGGATAGCTGGCGTATGAGCATTATAAAGGTGCAAGACTTAAAAGTCAGATTCGGCGATAGGGTTGTACTAAATGGCGTAAATATAACGATAAATAGAAAAGACATATATGCAATTTTGGGAAAAAGCGGATCTGGAAAAACAACACTTCTGCGATCTATCCTTATGCTTGAGAAGTTTTCAGGCACAATTGAAGTGTTTGGGATTGATTTGAATAAGGCAAAAGAAGAAGAAAAACAGGCTATTAGAAACAGGTATGGCGTTATGTTTCAGGCTGCTTCACTATTTACATCACTTACGGTAGGTGAGAATATCTTAGCTTCAATAGAAGAAAGGGTAAAACTGCCAAAGAGATTCTTAAACGAACTTGTAAATTTTAAGTTAAAACTGGTTGGCCTGGAGAGTTGGGTAGCCAATCTATACCCACATCAGCTTTCAGGCGGAATGAGAAAAAAGGCTGCCTTAGCAAGGGCGCTGGCTTTAGACCCAGAGATAATATTTCTCGATGAGCCAACAAGCGGACTTGACCCTGTAAGTGCGGATGATTTTGATGAGACAATCAAAGAATTAAACGAGCTTTTAGGTATAACCGTCGTTATGATTACGCACGATTTAGATAGCCTATTTAATATAGCAAAAAGGGCTTGTGTCATAAGAGAAGGTAAGATATTGGCAGAAGGCACACCATTTGATATTATGAATGTTGAAGATGAATGGTTAAAAGAGATGTTTAACGGCTTAAGAGGAAAGAAGTACAAATGGAATCAAAAGTAAACTACGCTGCTGTCGGTTTTTTTGTTATATTCTTCGGTATTCTTGGCATCGGTATAGTTGTATGGATTATAGGCGGAAATAGCACATCAAGAAGTTATAAGGAGTATATTGTATGCACCAACTCAACCGTCAACGGCCTTCATCCAGATTCTCCTGTCAAATATAAAGGGTTATCCGTTGGCAAGGTCGTTAATGTGGAGATCTCAAAAGAGAATCCAGATTACCTGCTTATTCATGTTCTCATTAGAAATGATTTGCAGGTGGATAGACATATAGTTGCTCAGATATCGTCAAATGGTCTTACTGGTATATCGTATATAAACTTGATAAATAAAGATAAACCATACAGTTGCCCAAAAGGTCTAAAATTGAAACATAACTGCATACCTGCTATTGAATCAAACATAAGACGCATAATGAATAAGCTACCTGAGATAGCTGATAAAATGAATGCCATCGTATCACGCATAGATTCCATGTTTGATAATGAGACTAAAAATAATTTTAAAGAGTTGACAAAAAATTTCTCTGACTCATCCAAAAGGCTAAAGATAACACTAAATAAGCTTGATAGATTCCTTGACAATGCAAATAAGTTTACATCTAAAGCCACCTATGATGCAGCTGCCATATCCAAGACGATTTCAAAAGTTGACAATTTAATAGATCAAATTGATAACAAACTAAACAAACTTGACCAGACAACATTCAAAGAGAGTTATGAAACGGCTAAAAAGATAAAATCAACCATAACTGAACTCAAACAGCTAATCAGAGAGATAAGAAAAAATCCAGACCTTATAATAAAAGGCAGAACGGAAGAGAAAAGATGAAAAAAGGCATATTGGCATTTTCTGTTTTATTGCTTTATAGCTGCAGTTTAAAACCACACCCTGAACTTAAACAGTTTGCCATAGATGAGAACATTAGACAGCAAAGGATAATAACCAAAGAGATTAAAGTAAAGGTTGAAAGTGTTTCGTGTCCTGAAGTATTCAAGGATTTGTTTATTTATAGGGTTAAAGATGGAGTAATTTATAACACCTTCTCTTCTGCTTCATGGGTTAGTTCTGAATGCTCAATGTTTGAAAATGCTTTAAAAAAAGCCTTGTTAAAGTCGGGTTTTGATGTTGTGGAATATGGCAACTATAGATACAAGCTTTTATTTTCGCTTGATAAGTTTAACGAGAATCAAAACAACAAGACAGCTTCTGTCTGTTCTGATTTCTGGCTAAAGGATGCAAAAACGAAAGATACGCTATTAACCTTTAATGTATGTAAAAGCAAGAAGTTAGAAAATACATCGGTTAATACAGTCGTAAAAAAACTAAATAAATTAACACATCTTGTTATTAAAGACGCTTTAGAAAAGCTGATCTCATATTTTAAAAAACAGAAGGGAAGCTAAAGCTTCCCTTTTAAACCTTAAATCTTCCCACAAGATTAGCAAGTCTCTCAGAAGCACTCTTTAGTTGTTCAGAAAGTGCTGCAATCTGTTCTGTAACCCTTGCATTATCCTTTGCTGCCTGTTCTATCTCTTTAGCCTGAGCATTGATTTCAGAAACGGTTGAAGATAGCTCTTCTATTGCAGCAGATGCAGAGTTAATCTCTTCCATTGTCTTTGAGATTTGTTCTACCATAGCGTTTATATTGTTTTTATCTTCAATCGCCTTTTCTCTTTCTTTCAATATGCCTTCTTCTGATTCTTTTGTCATCTCTATGGACTTCTGTGTATCCCGCTGCATTTTTATGACCATCTCTTT
>CAYTZD010000081.1:0-4108 GCA_964442345.1 uncultured Hippea sp.
GAATAGATTTTTGAAGAATGTATCGTGTGGTTGGGTGAGTTTTGGGTGTTTCATAAACAAATTTTAGCATGGAAGCAGAAGAATGGCAAGTGTTGGTAAGGTTAAAGTTGTCTTATCTTTCTTAAATTTGTATTATTACCAATAATGCCGAGCAGGGAGTGCTGCATGAGAAAGGCTGTATTTTTAGATAGAGATGGTACAATCATAGAAGATGTGAATTATTTAAGCAGGATAGAAGATATTAAGTTGATAAGTGGTGCAAAAGAAGCACTTAGGCTTTTAAAGGATAACGGTTATCTGCTTATTGTTGTTTCCAATCAGTCTGGCATAGGTCGTGGCTATTTTACAAAAGAATTTGTCGATAAAGCCAACGATGTCTTAAATGAGATGCTTGATGGTCTGATTGATGCGTTTTATTACTGTCCACATAAGCCTGAAGATAACTGTGTATGCAGAAAGCCCAAAACGGCACTTGTTGATGAAGCAGTTGAACGCTTTGGGATAAACAGAAGCGACTCTTTTGTGATTGGCGATAAAGAAAGCGACATAGAGCTTGGCATAAATGCAAATATAACACCTATCTTGGTTCTTACAGGTTATGGTAAAAGGTATAAGGATTCAACGAAGGCTAAACTGATTTTTGATGATATTTTAGGAGCTGCCAAATGGATTTGCCAGAAGGATTCTATGGGATAACAGATGAGCGTTTTGGCTGCATTGAATCTGCAAAAAAGCTTATAGAATTTGGCGCAAAGATTATTCAGTATAGGTGTAAACTAAAAAGCGATAGAGAGATGTTTTATGAGGCAAAAAAGATAAGAGAGATGACAAAAGCAGAAGGTATTGTTTTTATTGTTGATGATAGGGTTGACCTTGCTTTGGTTGTTGAAGCCGATGGCGTTCACTTGGGCGATAAGGATCTGCCTGCCTGCGAAGTTAGAAGGATAGTGCCTGAAGGCTTTATTATAGGTTTAAGCACACATAGTATTGAAGATGTAAAAAATGCTGACTGTTGCGATTATATAGGCGTTGGACCTGTATTTGAGACCACAACAAAGAAGAATCCGCATCCAACATTGGGTATTGATTTGGCAAAAGAGATGGTCAAAATAAGTAAATATCCAGCTTTTCTTATTGGTGGCATATCGCTTGAGAATATTCATCTGATTAAGGATATAAAGGCTTACGGTTTTGTTAGCGTAAGGGATGTGCTTGCAAACAATAAAGAACACTTTGAAAGGATGTTGAAAATATGGCAGAGCTAACTGATAAATTTGGCAGAAAGATAAATTATCTGCGTATCTCTGTTACAGACAGATGCAACTTTAGGTGTATTTACTGTATGCCAAAGGATGGCATAGATTGGAAGCCTATGAATGAAATCTTAAGCTATGAAGAGATAGCCCTATTTGTCAAAGTGGCTGCAGGATTGGGTATAAGAAAGATAAAGCTTACAGGCGGTGAGCCACTTGTAAGAAAAGGCATAGAGAATCTGATTGAGATGTTAAAAGGTATAGATGGAATTGAAGAGATATCTTTAACGACAAACGGCAGTCTGCTTAAAAGGTATGCAAAATTATTAAAAGAAGCCGGTCTTGATAGGATTACGGTCAGTCTTGATACGCTAAAACCAGAAAGATTTAAATTTATAACGAGAATGGGCGATTTAAAAGATGTGCTTGATGGTTTTGATGTATTAAGAGATGTTGGTTTTGAGAATACAAAGATAAACACAGTTGTTATGAAAGGTATAAACGACGATGAGATATTGGACCTTGTTGAGTTTGCTTTAAAGGTGAACTGTGATATTCGCTTTATTGAATTTATGCCAACTGATATAGTTGAAGATTGGAAGAAGTACTTTATAAGCATAAACGAGATAAAAAGTATTATATCAAGCAGATATAAGCTTAAACATTCTGATAAAAAAACAAATGGACCTTCGGATTATTTCAAAATAGATAATGGTTTTGTGGGCTTTATTACACCATTGTCTTCTGCTTTCTGTTCTGTTTGCAATAGGATAAGGCTAACAAGTGATGGTTTTATCCTGCCATGTCTTGGTCATCCTGATAAGGTTGAAGTAAGAAGCGCTTTAAAGGAAGGCAATGAGATAAAAATAGGCAAGCTTATAAAATATGCGGTTGAGATAAAACCAAAGGAGCATGCACTTCTAAAGGAAGGCATACACTCAAGCATGGCAGCAGTGGGAGGATAAAAAATGGAATTTACGCACTTCAATGAACAGAAAAGGGCAAAAATGGTCGATGTTTCAGGCAAGGATTATACGCTGCGTATAGCTAAGGCTTATGGTGAAGTGAAGCTATCCAAAGAAGCCTACGATGCCGTAAAGGAAGGAAGAATAAAAAAGGGTGATGTGTTGGCTGTGGCTCAGGTTGGCGGAATAATGGGAGCAAAACAGACACCTTACTTGATACCAATGTGCCATCCTTTAAACCTTGAAGGTGTTGATATAAACTTTGAGATGGATGATAAAAACTGCACGATAAAGATATTCTCAGAAGTCAAGATAACACACAAAACAGGTGTTGAGATGGAAGCCATGACGGCTGTCAGTATTGCAGCTTTAACAATATACGATATGTGTAAAGCCATTGATAAGGCTATAGAGATAAAAAACATTCATCTTCTTTATAAGGAAGGCGGAAAAAGTGGCAGGTTTGAAAGAAAACCTAAAGAAGGCTAAATTTATGGGTCTCTGTTGAAAAAATTATTGTTTTTTTGTATAAATTCAATACGGGGGTTATGTTTTTATGCTTAAAATAGTAGCTGGAGTCTTGGTAATCATTGTTAGTTTGGTTTTAGAAGCATATCCTTTATCGGTGAAAGATGTAAGTTGCGGGGTTGGTGTTAAAAATAGGGAGGTTATTAAACCGTCTGATGAGTTCAAAGATGTAAAGCGAATCTGGTGTCTTGTGGAACTTAGAGATATAGAAAAACCAACCGTTATAACAACTCGGTGGGTGTTTAATGGTAGGTATTTTGATGTAAAGCTACCTATTAAGCCTTATCGCAGGTTTAGAACCTGGTCGTATAAGACGATTTATCCGTCGATGAAAGGAGTGTGGAAGTTTGAAGTTATTGATGAAAAAGGCAATCTATTAAAAGAAAAGGTTTTTATTATTAAGTAGGAGGGTTACATTATGTTCTTTTCAAAGAAAAAAAGCGAAGCGGAAAATTTACAGCTTAAATCGGATTTTATAGAAGGACTTATTGAAGAAGTTTTAAGGGATAAAGATAAAGAGCTTTCGGATGAAGATAAAAGACTACTAAGGGAAGGTAGCTTTGTAGAAAAGGTTGAGAAGCTTTGTAAAATTTATTCAACAGATGTCTATTCTTGGCGATTTTTTAGGGAAAATTTCTTTATAATCTTTGCTGTTGATCCTAATAGAAGGTTTTTATACTTCAATAAGGCTTTTGAAGAGATAACGGGTTGGAGTCATAACGAATTGTTTAGCGTGGATTCTGCTGCTAAAGTGCTTTGGCCTGAAAATCCAGCAGAATGTAGTGTTTGTAAGCTTGCCGTTAAAAGTTTAGATGAAAGAAGAGTCGTTATTGGCGAAGCAAAAATAATGAATAGGGCTGGTGAGAAGATACCAGTGATGGTTAATGCAATGCCAATCGTTGAAGATGGAAGGGTGCTGTATGTTTATGTGATATTGAGAGACTTAAGAAAAGAGATTGAAGAGAGAAAGAGATACCTTGAGCAGAATATAGAAATAGTAAGGGATATTCTAAACAGGGTTGCAGAAGGAGATGTATCTAACACAATTGAGATACCAGAAGACAACGAGCTTAAAGATTTAGAAGGTCCAATAAATTCAATCATAGAGAATCTAAGGGTTGTTGTTAAAGGTATAAAGGATTCTGCAGAAGTCGCAAATGACATATCCCAAAAAACAGCAGAAGGAGTGCAACAGGTTGCAGATTGGAATGATAATGTATTCCAGAAATCACAAAGCGAGCTTGTCGAATTGGCAAAACAATTAGGTGATGCAACCAAGAACATAGAGGGTATTGTTGGATTGATTAGGGATATAGCAGACCAGACAAACCTACTTGCCTTAAACGCTGCAATAGAAGCAGC
>CAYTZD010000082.1:0-3806 GCA_964442345.1 uncultured Hippea sp.
CAAAACAGTCAACCACTACTTAGTTTTACTCTTATCCAAAGCATTTAGATACTTCATTTTCAGATCATAAAGCACCTCTTCTAATAACTCTTGCTCATCCTGCAAAAGATTGCCTTCTGTTTTCTCTTTTAACACTTCTATAAGGTCTATTGTGTACTTTGCTTGCTTTAAGTCAACCTTTTTCTCTTTAGAAAATGGGTCTTCAACCACGCCAAGCAAAACATAAACACTTTGAGCTAAAGATAAAATAAGGTCTGTAAACTTAGGTTTACCTTCCATTTTAGGCCTCCTTATAGCCACTTTTTACAGCAACAACAATAGAAACAAGAACAATCGCCATACCTATAAGCTGACCAACACCAACCGTTTGAGAAAAAAACAGATAAGCCAAAACAGAAGCACCTATTGGCTCGCCAAGTGTAGATATGGCAACAGCATTGGCTTTTAGATGTTTAAGAGCCCAGTTAAACGATGTATGACCAAGAAGCTGTGGCACAAGCGCAAGCAAAATCATATAAAGATAAGAAACTGGCCTATATCCAACAAACGACTCACCGCTTGCTACTGCAAACAGAAGAGAAAAAAACGCAGCGAAAGAGTAAACAAGCGTTATGTAGTGGAATGTATCGATACTCTTTCTTAAAAAAGAACCAGCCATAAAATAAATACTTACCGCAATTGCACCAATTAAAGCAAGGATATCACCAAGCAAAGCTTTTTTATCAAAGCTGCCTGCTATCATACCGCTATCTGAAAATGCAATCAATGCGCTTCCAACAACAGAACCCAAAACCGCAAGCACCGTTTTTGTATCCTGTTTCTCTTTAAGGATGAAGACAGAAAAAAGTAAAACAAATATTGGACTTGTTGAGACAAGTGTAACTGAACTTGCAATGGATGTGTACTTTATCGATGCAATCCAGCTTATAAAGTGAATGCTTAAGAAAAAACCACTCAAAATAGCAACAAACAGCTCTTTTCTTGAAGACAACCTTACGCTTTTCTTTTTAAAATACGATATACCAATCAAGATAACAGAAGATATAACAAGCCTGTAGGTGCTCATAATCAAAGCGGGAACATCGTATGTTAGCTTTATGATAATACTTGCAACAGAAACAGAAAATATACCAAACAGCAAAACGGCATAAATCTTTATCATCTTTTTACCAGAACAGGGCCTACTTCTGCTATAAACAGACCAGCAAACATTACAACCGCACCTATATATGCTCTTAAGCTTAAAACTTCACCGCCAAGCAGATAACCGAATACAGCAGCAAAGACAGGTTCCATAACAAAGATTATGGCCGTTTTCGTCGGCGTTGTGTATTTTTGAGCTGTATTCTGAATAATAAAAGCATAGACTGTTGCAAAAACAGCAGTAATCAAAAATGAACCGACAAGATACATATTCCATTTTTGCGGAAAAAGATAAGGCTCTTTTACTATATTCACTATGGTTGATAAAATAGCTATCATTGTTATTTCTATAACAGTCAGCAGATAGGTATCGTGCTTTCTTGAATATTTATCCGTCAAAACTATTTGAATAGCAACAAATACAGCACAGATTATCGCAAGTAAGTCGCCTTTTGATAAATTCAGTCCACCTTTAAACGACATCATGCCCACACCAACAAAAGCAAGCAGAGCTCCAACCTGAGAAAAAACAGATGGCACTTTCTTTATCATAATGGCAGATAAAATAGGCGTAAAAATCACATTCAAACCAGTCAAAAAACCAACAACACTTGCTTTTTCATATTCAAGGGCAACAGTTTGAAAGGCATAAGCCAAGAATAGAACAATCCCTAAAATTATACCATCTATGATTAAATCTATATTTAAATGCTTCAGTTTATAAGAAAACATAACAATCAAAAGAATACTTGCAATCCAAAACCTAATTGATAAAAACGCAAAAGTTGGCATCATACTTATAGATTCTTTTACAACAATAAATGTTGAACCCCAAAAAATCGTAACAGATAAAAGCAAAAGGTCAGCTATATGTTCTTTTGAAAGCTTAAACACCACTATTCTCCTTTAAATGATAAAAGTTAGCCATAAACACACCAAGCAAAATCAAAGCTCCGCCAATAAACTGCAGCATATTTAGACCTATACCAAGCAAGAAATAACTCAAAACTATCTCAAAGATCGGCTCAACTGAAGAAAACACGCTTGCAAGCGCAGAACCAAATTCTTTTATAGCAAAAAACAGAAATAATATAGCAATGAAAGTCGGAATTAAACCCAAAAGCAGGCCAACACCCATCTGAGTCAAATCGGGAATAAACACTCCTTCTTTAGCAAAGGCAAAAACAGAAAACAAGAGAAAAGCAAAAAATATGGTAAAAAAACTAAAGACAAAAGGATTTTCATCTTTTACGAACTTTTGAATTACAATGAGATAAAAGCTATACACAACCATCGCAGAAAAACCAAACAGGACGCCTTTAAGCTGTAATTTTGATGAGAAAGCATCGTGAAAGATAAAACCAAAGCCAATAAGTATAATTGTAATGTAAACAAGCTTAAAAAATGTGAAACTCTCCTTAAAAAAGAAAAATGCTAAAACACTCACAAAAGCAGGATAAATATAAAGTAAAAGCTCAACTACATTGGGCGATATAAACTGAATAGCTTTAAAAAAACAGAAGGCCTGTATCGTATATAAAACACTGCCAGTTATAAAAGTTTTAAATAAAAGCGATTTATTGATTTTTAGCTGCTCTCTTTTAAATAAAAAAAGGAAAGAACCAAAAAGTAAAACAGCAAAAAAGAATCTCATAAAAAGCATCTTTAGTGTGGTTAAGTTCACATCATATCCAACCTTAATCAAGACTGCCAATGTTGCAAAACTTAAAGCCGATATAATTGAGTATAAAACACCTTTAAGAAACGAGTGCCTTCGCATTTTTCCAACAAAAATTTGAACTTTTATGTGATATATTATATATCAGAGAGAGATAAAACACAAGGAGAAAAAAGATGAGCATCAACACCAAATCGTTAAGGGAACAGGTTTACGAATATTTAAAGGAGAAAATTAATGCAGGTGAAATAAGAAAAGGTGATTTATTAGACTTAGAAGCCTTAAGCAGCGAACTTGGAATAAGCAAAACACCCCTGCGAGATGCCTTATTAAAACTTGAAAGCGACGGGTTTGTCGAGATAATGCCGAGAAAGGGTGTTAAGGTTAAAGCGTTAGATTTAAAAGATATAAAAAATTTGTATCAAATAATCGGAGCACTTGAATGCGCTATAATCAGCGAAACGGCAAACAAGTTAACCACAAAAGAGATCAACAAAATGATAAAACTAAACGAGAAAATGGAAAAAGCTTTAGACGGCAAGAACTTTGACAAATATTACGAATTAAATTTAAAGTTTCACAACACCTATCTTCTGCTTTCAGACAACTGGGAAGCTTTAAGAATAATCTCCATCTCCAAACAGAGACTCTATGATTTTCCACGAAGAAAAGAGTATCTACCAGAATGGGAATATAACTCAATAAAAGAACACGCAGAATTGGTCGAACTGCTCAAAAAAAAGGACTACCAAGCTGCCGGTCTATTTATCAAGGATGTCCACTGGTCATTTGAAGTACAAAAAAGATTTATTTTAAGGTATTATCCTGATGCAAAATGAAATGCCGTTTTTCACCTTGACAGAAAAAACAAAGATTATATAATTTTGGCGTCTTGAGATCTTATGCCCCGATAGCTCAGTAGGATAGAGCACAGGATTCCTAATCCTGGTGCCGCAGGTTCGAATCCTGCTCGGGGCACCATTAA
>CAYTZD010000083.1:0-2206 GCA_964442345.1 uncultured Hippea sp.
AAGAGTGCAATATAGAGATAGATTTCAACGAAGTATTCAAGAAGTTCAAAAAACAGCAAAAATCAAGAAGGTGAAGTTATGAGAAAGGTAAAGATTATAGTTACCGTAGGACCAGCCACATCGTCAGAAGAGAGCATAGAAAAACTCATAAATTTGGGCGTCGATGTATTTAGATTAAACTTCTCCCACGCAGACCACAAAACACACAAACAAACCATAGAAACAATAAGGAAAGCTTCGGAAAAGCTAAAAAGGGATGTTGCAATACTTCAAGATATAAGCGGACCGAAGATAAGAATAGGCGAGATAGACGGCATATTAGAATTAAAAAAGGGAGACAGTGTAATATTAACAAAAAATAAACCTTCAAAGAAAAATGAGCTTACACTTTCACACCCGCAACTCATTGACGAATTAAAAAAGAACGAAGATGTCTATTTTGCAGATGGTAGCATAAGAACCGTTGTTATAAAGAAAACAAAGGATACAGCAGAACTTGAAGTTTTAAACGAAGGTGTTCTATCTTCAAAAAAGGGCGTAAATTTACCATCAACAAAGCATTCTCTTTCGGCAATTACAGACAAAGACAGAAAAGACCTTGCATTTGGCGCAGAAAATGATGTCGATATAGTTGCCGTATCGTTTGTAAATTCTGCTAAAGATATAAGAGAAGCACGAAAGATACTAAACGAACACAACAGTGATGCCTGGATTATAGCAAAAATCGAGACAAAATCTGGTGTCGAAAACATAGGAGAAATCCTAAACGAAGCAGATGGGCTAATGGTCGCAAGAGGCGATTTAGGCATAGAGATAGGTGTTGAGAGAGTACCTGTAATCCAGAAAAAACTAATAAAAAAAGCAAACGCACACGCAAAACCCGTTATTGTGGCAACACAGATGCTTTTAAGCATGGTAAATTCACCATTTCCAACAAGAGCCGAAGTAAGCGATGTAGCAAATGCGGTGCTTGATGGCGCAGATGCTGTTATGTTAAGTGATGAGACAACCGTTGGCAAATATCCATTCAAAGCCGTCGAGACACTCAAGCAAACGATAGAAAACATTCAAGAGATGTATCTATACCACAAAAAGTACGAGATAGGCGACGAAGATGCTATAGCTGCAAGTGTCTCAGACCTATGTAAAGGCATCAAACCAAAAGCCATTATAAGCTTTACAGCAAGCGGACAGACGGCAAAAAGTATTGCAAAATACAGGCCAAAGGTTGAAATCTATGCAACAAGCCAGCATAAAAAAACATTGAGAAGATTGAATCTCGTCTGGGGGGTAAAACCATTCCTAAACATAGATGTAAAAAAACCTGACGAATTCATCGAGACAATCAAAAGCAAACTAAGTTCTATGGAAGAGTTCAACGCAGACGACAGGGTAATCGTAACGATGGGCAGCGTGGTTGGTAAAAAAGGTATGACAAACATGATAAGAATTCTTGATTTAGACTAAATTTTACATTAAAAGGAGAAAAGATGAAGCTTGAAGAGTTGCTTAAATTCAATTCTGACGGTTTAATACCGACTATTACGGTTGATTTTTACAATAATCAGGTGTTGATGCTTGCATATTCAAATAGAGAGTCAATTCAAAAGACAGTTGAGTCAGGATATGCCCATTACTATTCAAGAAGCAGACAGAAGCTATGGAAAAAGGGCGAGACAAGTGGACACACCCAGAAAATAAAGCAGATCCTGTTTGATTGCGATGAAGATACGCTGCTTTACAAGGTTGAACAGAAAGGTGCAGCATGCCATACAAATCACAGAAGCTGCTTTTATAGGGAATTTTATCGTGGAGAAGTTAGAGAGATAGAACCCGTCATAGAAGATTTTGACGGTGTGATATACAAACCTGAAAACAGCGACGATATTCTGGATAAGATTTACAATCTGCTTTTGAAAAGAAAACAAAAGCTTCCAGAAAACTCATACACGGCAAAGCTATTTAAATCAGGTATAGACAAGATAGCAAAAAAGATTGGCGAAGAAGCAGCAGAAGTTATAATAGCCTTAAAGAATTCATCAGAAAGCGAAATTGTTTATGAATCTGCCGATTTGATTTTTCATCTGCTTGTTGCATTAGCTGAAAAAGGCATACCGCCTGAAGCTATAAGAAAGGAACTTCAAAGGAGATTTGGCATCTCAGGAGAGCTTGAGAAGAAAACAAGAAAATGAGAATAGCGTTTATA
>CAYTZD010000083.1:2306-3766 GCA_964442345.1 uncultured Hippea sp.
GGTGATGCGACTTTCTTCTCCTGCCTATTAAAGAAATCCTTAAACTTTAAGCTTATACGCATATTTGGAATAGAAAAGGATTTTAAAAGCCCGCCCGAATGTGTTGATAAAGTTATTCTGCCATGCGACTATCTAAAAAGATACATAAAAAAGAGAGTAAAGAAAATAGAAGTTTTAAAAAGCTTTATTGACAGAGAAAAATTTAAGTTTTCAGAGATTGGAAGAAAAAGAATCAGAAAAGAGCTAAACATAGATAACAACCTTGTTTTTGGAGCAGTAGGCAGATTAGATAGGGTTAAGGGTTTTGATTTATTGATAGAAAGCTTTGCAAAAGCCAATATAGAAAACTCAAAACTTATCATCGTCGGAGAAGAAAAAGGCATAAAAAGGGAAAGTTTAATTAGATTGGCAAAAAGACTAAATGTAGATGATAACATAATCCTTATTACAGAAAGAAGAAGAGATATAGTCGATATAATGAGCGCATTTGATATCGGCGTAATATCAAGTATCTCAAGTGAAGTTATACCAAGAGTCTTATTTGAGTTTATGAGCATAGGATTGCCTATTGCAACAACAGATGTCGGATGCTTACAAGAGATAGCAGACAAAAGCTTTTCTGTTTTAGCAGAACCAACCGTTTATTCGCTAAAATCGGCACTCAAGCAGATATCAAAAGCCGACCTTATCAAAATGTCTGCTGCATCATTAAAGGAAGCAGAAAAATACTCTCTTCATTTGCCGGATAACATATTTAACGCATAATAGAGTTCAAAAACCCTTCAAATTCACCATTCTGAAGCGCCTGAATTGCCGCTGTTCCTATAACCACACCATCGGCATGCTTGCAAGCTTCTTCTATATCCTTTCTATCCCTTATCCCAAACCCTATTATCACATCATATTTTGAATCTTTTAAAGCAGAAAGCCTTTTTACAGCATCGTCATCAAGCTTAAATTTTGAACCGGTTGTCCCTCTCACCGATACAAAATAGATAAAATCGTTAGATTCTTTTTTTATTTTGTCTATGGTCTTAAAATCGCTCTCTGGCGTTACAAAATGAACAAAGCCTGTATCATACTTTTTAAAAACCTTCTTAAACCTATCAGATTCAACAAACGGCACATCTGCAAGTATAATCCCATCAATAAAATCGAATCTCTTTGCAAACTCTTCGATACCGTTGCTAAAAACAATATTGGCATAAGTCATTATATATAACTTCTTTTTAAATATCTCTCTAACCTTCTTTAAACTCTCAAGGAAATCGTTTAAGTTTTCTTTTTCAAGCACCTCTTGAGATGCCTTCTCTATCACATCGCCATCCGCCGTTGGATCAGAAAACGGTATGCCAATCTCCAAAAAATCAACACCTTTTTCATTGCACAATTCAACAGCTTTTAAAAACTCATCCCTGTCTGGATAATCACAAACAAGATAAATACCAACTTTACACATC
>CAYTZD010000084.1:0-3577 GCA_964442345.1 uncultured Hippea sp.
CATAACTTTTTGTATCGTGTCTAAATTTTACCATCCATTTGCGGGATTGTAAATAATAATTTGGGTATTGGGCCAAGATAGGTATACACATCCTTACCACCCTAAAGAGTTAACAGGAGAAGAAAGGAAAAGAGTAATGAGCATTATAATTTTTACCCTTTGGCGCCCATTTGTATTCGATTCCAGGACCAAAAAGCGATACAGTTTTTATGCCCAATGCAGCACCTATATGAAGAATGCCTGAATCTGTAGAAAAAAGCAGCCTTGAAGATGCTATGATTTTGGCTGTCTCTTTTAGGTCTGTTTTGCCTGTAAAATCATCAACCTTGCAGTCTTTTGCAATCTTCTTGTTGAAATCCACATCGTTTTTTGCACCAATTAAGGCTATTTTTAGGTCTAAATCATTGAGTTTATTGATAAGTTTCACATATTTAACTATATCCCACTTTCTCTGTTCAATTGATGCACCAGTAAAAACTACAACATCATAAAGTAACTTGCTGGTTTTAATATTCAAAAAAGGATAATTCCATTTCTTATCGACGCTTAATCCTGCATATCTGCAATATCCTTCTAACAGGTCTAAAAAAGAATCAACTTCATACTTCGTGTGAGAATAACCTACCCTTACATCAAGATTTTTTCTTCTTTCATTGGTGTCAAATCCGACAACAAATTTTCCAGCATAGCGAGCAATAACAGATGATAATATGTGCCACTGCTCGGTATCAAATACTAAATCGTATCTTTTGTGCTTAAGTATTCTTAAAAACTCACTTGGCTTGTCGTATCTGAATACTTCGCAGTTGCAGTCAAACAAACTAAACACTTCTGCATTTCGTTTCTCGGCTAATATGTGTATCTTGGCTTTAGGGAATATTTTTTCTATTTTCTTTATCGTGGGGATAAGCAGCACTGCATCGCCTATGCCACCTGGCCTGATTACTAATATAGACTTTATTCTATCAGGAAAATGTGGGTTCTTTATTGGTAAAAATTTTAGGATAGAATTACCTATTGTTCTGTCTAAGTATTTTATGGTCTTAATTTTGTTCAATTTCTTTAACAAATATCTCTTCTAAGCTTCTTTTTATTGGTTCTATCGAGATTATCTTAACATCTTTAAGATTATGTATTGTTTTATTTAGCAGTTCTTGTTTTACATAAATAACTTGAAGTCCGTTTTCCAACTTCTCTACTTTCTCTATTCCTTTGAGTTCTGCATCTTTTGGAACGACTATTCTGTATCCTTCAACTGCCATTGATTTCATATCTTGCTGGGTTAGTTCTTTTACCATTCTGCCGTCTTTTACTATTATCACGCTATCACAAATATCTTCTATGTCGGCTATAATGTGAGAGCTAAAAAATATTGTTGTTCCGTTATTTTTAACTTCTTTAAGTATGTTTTTGAATTTGTATCTGCCTATCGGGTCAAGTCCGCTCATCGGCTCATCGAGAATTAAAAGGTCTGGTTCTATGATAAGTGTCGATGCAAAACCTACCCTTTGAATCATCCCTTTACTGTAGTTTCTCAATTTTTTGTCAGCAGAACTTAAAAGGTCAAGCATTTCTAAAAGCTCGTCTGCTCTCTTTTTTGCTTTTTGGTAATCGATGTTGTGCATTCTGGCTGAGAATAGTAAAAGCTCTCTTCCTGTCAAAGAATCTATGTAAGGCGGATTTTCAGGCATAAAACCAACCTTTTTTCTTGAATCTGTCTTTGTTGATTCTATGCCGTTTATTAAGACTTTACCGCTATCTGCTCTGATTAGGTCCATCATTATCTTTAAAGTTGTGCTTTTGCCTGCACCGTTGGGTCCTAAAAAGCCGCATATTTGTCCTTCTTCGACTTTAAAACTCATATTATTTAGGGCTTTTACCCTTTTCAACTTTTGCTTGTAGGTCTTATTTAGATTTATTACTTCTATTACTGCCATGTCTCCACCCTTCAGCAAGTTTGCTTGTAGTTTCTATTTTTCCATTTTTTGATATGTAGAACCTTCCACCGTATGGATCCTTTGGGATTTTGTCTATTATGCCTGCATCGACTAACTCTTTTAAGCTTGTTGGCATTTTGCCGAATTTTCTTTTATACTTTTCCACTGCCTTTTGTAAAAATTCAATCTTTTGTAAGGCATCAAGCCTTTTTTGATAAATCTTTTTTAAGTTTTTGTTTCTTGTTTGGCTTATTATGTACTTTAGATAGATTATACCAGCTTCTGTGTCTCCACCTTCATAAAGGTATCTTGCCGCTAAGTTAACAAATAGTGAAGCATGTGTTAGATTGGCGGCATCTTTGTAATATTTTGCAGCCTTTTTGTAATCGTGCAGGAAATAGCCATAATCAAAACCAAGAAAGAAAGGTATCTGAAAATCCCATGGTCTATACTTGTAAACATACTCCAGTAGTTTTATGGCTGCCTTGACTTGCCTTACATCCCATGCAAGGATAGCTTGAGCAAAATAGTATGCATCTTCGTTGTATGGATTGAGAATTATTGCAGCTTTTAGGGTTCTGTAGAGATTGTAATATTCAATTTCGCTGTATCTTCTTTCCATTACGGCTTTTGTCTTGCTGCCATAATAAACTATGGACTTAAATGTGTAATATTCGCCTTCAAACCATCTAAAGCTGCCTACGACGGCTTTGTATAGTTTGCCTTTTGGCACAAAACCTAATTTTACAAGCGACGCCCTTTGCTGCATAACTTCTGAAAAGTGTGGCATAAACGCTATCATTAACAACAAAGAAACGGCTAATGTTATATACTTTATCATGTTAAGTCTCTTCTGTTGAATATGATTAAAGCTATACTCATCACGATAGTGAAATATAAAACAAAATATACAAAACTGTTTATCAGCTGTGTCGAACTTATTTTAAGTGCATAGGCTGCATGAGCTGTAAAATCAAACGATGAGAAATTAGGCAAAACATAGTAAATGGCTTTTATGATAACCTTGAATAGTTCTGAATACTCCTTTGATGCAGAATGAAATATGTAATCATAAATCCCTTGCGATGCATTACCTGCTATAAATGTGGCTATCGTTGCAAAAAACGGCATAAAAAACGATGTTGCAAACGATGCAAACAGAAAACCAAAAGCCATAAGAAGCAAATACTGAAGATATGAGAATACAAAGGCTATTGCTATATTATCCCACAATAGCGGCAGTCTTGATTTATACATAGCTGCACAAATCTTTATTGAAATAACCGAAAGAACAAAGTTGATAATAAGCACAACAAGCATAACAAGTGCAAATCCTATAAATCTGCCTATAAAATAGTCGCTTCTTTTTAGTGGATGCGATAGCAGTGTATAGACGAATTTTCTCTCAACATCTCTAAAAACAGTGGCAACAGAACCAAAAATGGCAAGCAGAAGAAGTATAAACGAGTTTAATGTGATAGACATGGTTATAGAGACTTCCTGAAGCTGTCGCATAGAAAACGAACTAAAAACAGGAACTATTATGTAAAGCAGCACCATGCTTAATATGATTATTCCTATCCTATCTTTAAAGGCGTTCTTGAAGGTAAGGGATATTATTGCCAACATTTGTCTTGTCT
>CAYTZD010000085.1:0-3369 GCA_964442345.1 uncultured Hippea sp.
TCTTGATATATTCAACTTTTTTCTTTAAACTTTTGCAGTTTATGTGAAAATGGGAGGTTGGCCGTTGAAGATTTCTGAGATTTTAAAACATAAAAAACCGACAATATCGTTTGAGTTTTTTCCACCAAAAAAGATAGAAAACGAAGGCGTCTTGTTTAAAACAGTTGAAATTTTAAAGGATTACAGTCCCGACTTTGTCTCAATAACATACGGTGCTGGTGGTTCAACAAGAGAAAAAACCGTTGAATGGACGCTGAAGCTTAAAAAAAGCTATAATCTAAATGTTATGATGCATTTGACCTGTATCTCATCAACAAAAGACGAGATAGATAAGATTGTTGAGACGCTGCAAAAAGCTGGCATCGATAACATATTAGCATTAAGGGGCGATATGCCAGAAGATGGCAATATCAATGGAGAATTCAAATATGCCTATCAGCTGGTTGAATATCTAAAAACCAAAGGCGATTTTTCTATTGGTGTTGCAGGTTATCCTGAAGGCCATCCCGAAGCCGAATCCTTAGAAAAAGATACAGAGTATTTAAAAACAAAGATAGAAGCAGGCGGTGAATTCATAATAACGCAGCTGTTTTTTGAAAATAAATACTTCTTTGATTTTATCGATAGAATAAGAAAAGCAGGCATCTCTGTGCCTGTAATTGCAGGAATAATGCCTATTTTAAATCTCTCTCAGGTTGAAAGATTTACAAACATGTGTGCAGCTGGTGTGCCTGAAGGGTTAATTGAGTCTATGCAAAACAAAAGCAAAGAAGATATGTTTAAGATTGGTGTTGAATATGCGACAAACCAGTGTGAAGAGCTTCTGCAAAACGGCGTTGACGGTCTGCACTTTTACACGCTTAACAAATACAACGCAACAAAAGAGATTCTGAATAATCTAAAAGGCAAAGGGCTTCTTTGAATGAAGCCCTATCTGTTTTTTGCCTGAATCTTAGCCCATGTATCTTTGAGCGTTACAATTCTATTGAATACAAGTTTATCTTCTGTTGAATCCTTATCAACGGCAAAATAACCCTTCCTTAAAAACTGAAACCTGTCTCCAACCTTCGCATCTTTTAGCGAAAGTTCAGCTTTACAGCCATCCAAAACCGTTAAAGAATTCG
Organism: uncultured Hippea sp.; assembly: GCA_964442345.1. Classification (GTDB taxonomy): domain Bacteria; phylum Campylobacterota_A; class Desulfurellia; order Desulfurellales; family Hippeaceae; genus Hippea. The sequence goes on from CAYTZD010000085.1 coordinate 1,125, forward strand.
GATTGATATTCTTCAAAAAGTCATCGTCTTCTTCTGGGTCTTCTTTTGTAAACAGATGGTCGTATAGTCTCACTTCGACATCAAGACAGTGCTTTGCGCTAACCCAATGAAGTGTTCCTTTTACCTTTCTTCCGTCGCTTGTCCATCCGCCTTTTGATTCTGGGTCATAGGTACAGATAAGTTCAACAATATTGCCGTTTTCGTCCTTTTTGACATCTTTACAGGTTATATAATATGCATGTTTAAGTCTAACTTCTCTGCCTGGTGCAAGCCTAAAGAACTTCTTTGGCGGATTTTCCATAAAGTCGTCTCTTTCTATGTAAATCTCCCTACAGAACGGTATCTTTCTTGTGCCTGCGTTTTTATCTTCTGGGTTGTTTTCTGCATCAAACCATTCAACCTTATCTTCTGGATAGTTCTCTATCACAATCTTGATAGGGTCAAGCACAACCATTACTCTATTTGCCGTTTTATTTAGATCTTCCCTTAGGCAGTGCTCAAGCAAGGCATAATCAACAACAGAATCTGTTCTTGAAACACCTGTTCTTTCAACAAAATCCCTTATGGCAGCGGGCGTGTATCCTCTCCTTCTTAAACCTGCAATCGTGGGCATTCGTGGGTCGTCCCAACCGTTGACATAGCCTTCCTTAACGAGAATTGTCAATTTTCTTTTGCTTAAAACGGTATAGGTAAGGTTCAACCTTCCAAATTCTATCTGTTTTGGTTTGTATATACCAAGCTGGTCTAAAAACCACTCATACAAGATTCTATGGTCTGCAAACTCAAGCGTGCATAGGGAGTGTGTTATTAGTTCTATTGAATCTTCAAGACAGTGAGCCCAATCGTAAGTCGGATAGATATACCACTTCTCATTCTGCCTATAGTGTGGTTTTTTGATAATTCTATACATTACAGGGTCGCGCATGTTCAAGTTGGGATGAGCCATATCTATCTTTGCCCGTAGAGTTTTTGAGCCTTCTTCAAACTCGCCCTTTCTCATTCTCTCAAATAGGTCGAGATTCTCTTCAACCGTTCTATTTCTGTAAGGACTTTCTTTGCCGGGTTCTGTTAGTGTTCCACGATACTCTCTTATCTGATCCGGCGTTAAATCGCACACATACGCTTTGCCTTTTTTTATTAACTGGACGGCATATTCATACATCTGTTCAAAATAATCAGATGCAAAATAAAGTCTATCTTCCCAATCAAAGCCAAGCCACTTTACATCTTCCTGGATAGCTTTAACAAACTCTTCGCCTTCCTTTAAAGGGTTTGTATCATCAAACCTGAGATTACATTTTCCACGATACTTCTCTGCTATGCCAAAATTTAAACAGATGGACTTTGCATGCCCTATGTGCAGATATCCATTTGGTTCGGGTGGAAAGCGCGTATGAACCCTTCCGTTGTATCTGTTTTCTTCTAAATCTCTCTCTATTATCTCTTCTATAAAGTTTGACGGCTTATCTGGCATCTTTTTCACCTCAATCAATCAGTTTTGGCAAAATCTCTTCTGCTTTGCCTTGTAAAAATATGTCCGTTATCTCGTATGTATAGTTTGAAGGATTGGGATTGACTTCAATTATAAAAGCACCGCTTCTTTTTGCTATATAAGGAATCTGACTTGCTGGCATTATCTCACCTGTTGTGCCTATAACAAGCATACAATCGCAGGTTTTGGCAAGTTCTATTGATTTATCAAACGCATCTTTTGGTATAGGCTCTTTGAAGAAAACAAAATCTGGCTTTAAAATACCGCCACAGGCTTTGCATCTTGGTATCTCAGCTTCAAAATCAACTTCGTCTCTTTTGAACTTCTTGCCACAACTTATACAAACAAGCGTCTCTGCCGTTCCGTGAAATTCAACAACATCCTTTGAACCTGCAGCCTGATGGAGATTGTCAATGTTTTGAGTGATAACAGGACAACCAAGTTTTGCAAGTGCAATATGGCCAGGATTGGGTTTAATATCTTTTAACAAAAACGAGTAGAATATCTCTTTTATCAGTTTCCAGCTCTCCTTTGTATTGTTTAGAAAGAAATCTATATCCAACATTGATGGGTCATACTTGCTCCACAATCCATTAGGACCACGAAACGGTGGTATTCCGCTTGCAACGGATATGCCAGCACCAGTGAACCCAACAAGCCTTTTGCTTCTTTTTATCTCTTCTTTTGCCTTCTCAATAAGCTCATTCATATTTTTATTTTATCATATGAGACGGCAGAAAGTAAACAATTTGC
>CAYTZD010000086.1:0-3280 GCA_964442345.1 uncultured Hippea sp.
TATCAATAAATTCACCAACAGGCGCAATATAATTGCTTTCAAATACTTCTTTTATATACTTAAGCTCTTTACCAAAAACATGCGGTGGAGAGAGATAAATTTTATTCATTGTTTATTCTCAATTCTTTAGCTGGATTTCCTACAACTATAAGGTTATCTTCTATATTTTTAACTACCACAGAACCTGCACCAACTATTGTGTTTTTGCCTATTTCTATGTTTTGTCTAACGCAGCTTCCAATACCAACTTGAGAAAAAGATCCAACCTTTACTCCGCCGGCTAATGCAGCGTTTGGCGATATATGAACAAAATCGCCTATTACACAATCATGTTCAATAATGGCAGCACTGTTAATTATACAACCAATACCGATTATTGCTGAATGATTTATCACAACATTTGGCATTACTATTGTTCCTTCTCCTATTTTAACTTCAGAACCGATAACTGCGCTTGGATCTACCGCGCTTATAATGTCTATTCTATTTTCTTTTAGGTTTTTATATATCTTGTTTCTAACTTTATTATTTCCAATACCTAAAGCGCAAGGTAGTTTTTTCTCAACCAATTGTTTAAATCTTATAACAGGTAATCCACAAAATTCCTTTTTATTTTCATCATCATCAACGAATGCTACGACTGTGTATCCATTTCTTTTTAAAACATCAGAAACTACTTTACCATGTCCGCTTGCACCATACACACAGGCTTTAATTGTTTCCATTAAACTTCTCCATCGTTGCTCTGCCTTCTTGAGAAATACCTTCCCTTTTTATTACCTTCCATATTGTCAACAAAATAATTTTCAAATCAAGCCAAAAAGATAGATGCTCGACATAGTAAACATCATATTCAAATTTTTCTCTCCAACTTATTGCATTTCTACCCATAACTTGAGCAAGTCCTGTAATCCCGGGCTTTACATTGTGCCTTTTTTTCTGTCTTTCATTATAAAGCGGCAAATACTCTTTTAATAGTGGCCTTGGACCAACAAAACTCATATCGCCTTTCAAAACATTAAAAAGCTGCGGCAATTCATCAAGACTTAAGCTGCGAATGATTTTGCCAATGCCTTTTAATCTTTTCTCATCAGGCAGCAAATTGCCATTTTCATCTGTTTCGTTAGTCATTGTGCGAAACTTATAGATCTTAAAGATTTTTTCCTTATATCCTGGGCGTTCTTGAATAAACAGGATTGGCCTGCCATCCCAAAAATAAATTAAAATAGCGACGATAAGCATCACAGGAGAAAATAAAACTATCAAAATAAGCGCCAAGATTTTATCAAATAACGGTTTTAGTAAACTTTTATACATATATTTTAAACTTTTTCTTTTAGCCCTTCCAAAATTCTTTCTAAGTCTGAAATGTAAACTTCTTTAATCCTATTGAAAACCTTTTCTGCTATTTTTTCATCATAAATATGCGAAGCAATATTTCTATCATCAAGCATATCCAATATTACTTCATCATCATCTATTAACCCGTGCCTAAAAGCGCTTTTTATGCAGTCTCTCGGAGAGAAACACTCAATCATCTTGTATTCAAGTATCGCTTTTATGGCTTTCCATAGCAACTCTATTGTGAATTCAAATCGTTGTATAACGCCGTCCCTATGTAAATCGTCTTCAACCCTTGAAATGGATTCTTTTAATCTTTCAAAAGCTCTTTCTGTCTTATTTAATTTTATCTCAACATCAACCCTTTTCATATAACACCATTCCTTCTTTTTTAATAGTTTTTCTAAAATCCTCTGAAATTTCGCTACCAAAAACTAAATCCACCGTGTATATGCCGGCTATCTCATCTATAAGCTCTTTTATCTTTCTCTTATCTCTTTTGCTTATTGGCGCATCTTCTTCTAAATACAAATCTATATCAAAACCTTTGTCTTTATTGCTTTTAACCAACGACCCAAACAGAATAACTTTTCTTATTTCTTCTGTATTTTTCAAAACATGTATTATCTCATTTATTCTCTCTTTTACTTTTTGCTTCATGAAAATTCATTTTATAGGATTTTTTCGCAAATTCAACTATTCAATACAGATTCATATAGCTCTATATATTTTGACACAATTATCTTTATATCAAAATTTCTTTTAACATACTCTCTTGAATTTTTGCCAAATAATTCTATTAATTGTCTGCTGTTTAGGAGTTTTTCTATTGCCTTTGCAAGCTCTATTGAATTTTTAGCAGGCACCAAGAAGCCATTAAAGTTATTTTTCACTACTTCCTTGCAACCAGCAACGTCCGTTGCGATTAGCGGTTTTCCCATACTACCTGCTTCAAGCAGGGTTCTTGGTACGCCTTCCCGATAACTGGGTAGAACCACAATATCGCTTAGCGCTATTATCTCTTTTATATTTTTCTGAAAACCAAGCCATTTAACAGACTTCCAATCAGGTAAAAAAGCATTCTTATTACCTTTATCAATATCGCCCACATAGATAAATTGAGCTTTTTCTTTTAAAATCTCTGCAGCTTCTATATATTCAAGCACGCCTTTGTCTTTTATTACCCTTGCTATCATCAAGACAATTGGTTTTTGGGTGTTTAATTCAAGCTTTTTTAATAGGCTTGAAGGTTTTGGTATAGGTTTAAACATTTCTGTATCTATACCACTTGATCTGATTACAATAGCTTTATCTTTAGAAACAATATTTTTCTCAACAAAATATTTATAATCATCTCCATTTTGAAACACAATCGCCTTTGTGTTTTTTGTCGTCATTTTATATAAAAATTCAATTATTTTTTTTACAACTTTAGACTTTGTATCATTGTGAACAAAAAAACTTCCAAGACCAGTGATTGTGTTTATTCTTGTTTTGTGTCCTGTTAAGTTGCCATAAATGTTGGGTTTATGCATAAATGTATGCAAAATCTCGGGTTTTATCTTGTTTATTGTGTTTTTTATATTGTGTATTGTTTTTATTTCTTTAAATGGATTCAAGCTATCTCTTTCTATCTCATAATCTATTGCCTTTATGCCGAATTCTTTAAATTTGTCAAAATAATTTCCTTTAGGACACACGGCAAAAACTTCATAATCTCGTTTAGCCAATTCAATCATTACTGGCAATCTAAAAAGATATAAATTTAAATCCAAATGAGAAAGAAACGCTATTTTTATTGTTTTAATTTTTCAATAAACTCCTTGCTTGTCATTATTTCAATTCCACAATTATAAAACTTTTTATCATTTGTGATAAGTATATCACAACCGTTGTGCTTGGCACAAAGGCATTGCAGCACATCTTCAAGGTCAACTTT
>CAYTZD010000087.1:0-3222 GCA_964442345.1 uncultured Hippea sp.
AGATAAAATCAAAGATAAAAAACAAAGAAGATTATTCACCATTAAAAGGTGTCATCTTGGGTATGATATTTGAGAAATCGTCAACCAGAACAAGGCTTTCGTTTGAAACGGGAATGAAAAGATTGGGCGGTGATGCGGTATTCCTATCGCCACGAGATATACAACTCGGCAGAGGGGAAACAATCGAAGACACAGCAAGGGTTGTCTCAAGGTATGTTGATATAATCATGATAAGAACCTATGAGCATCAGAGAATTTTAACATTTGCAAAATATTCGTCTGTTCCTGTGATAAATGCCTTGACAGACCTGCTTCATCCCTGCCAGGTGCTTGCCGACTTAATGACAATCAAAGAGAAAAAGGGCGATGTTGAAAATATAAAGGTCGCATTCTTAGGAGATGGCAACAACATGGCAAATTCCTGGATTTATGCTGCAGCGGTTGTAGGTTTTGAACTATCCGTTGCAACACCTGTTGATTTTGCACCAAACGGCGTCGTTGTAAAAGAAGCCTTAGAGTTAGCAGCAAAAAGTGGCGCAAAGATAACATTAACAGACAATCCAGAAGAAGCCGTTAAAGATGCCGATGTGATATACACAGATGTTTGGGCTTCAATGGGTCAGGAAGAGCAAAAAGAGAAAAAACACGCCTTAATGAGACCGTATCAGGTAAATAAAGAACTGTTAAAATTGGCAAAAGACGATTATATCTTTATGCACTGCTTACCAGCCCACAGAGGAGAAGAGGTCTCAGCCGATGTGATTGATGATGAGAAGCACTCTGTTGTTTGGGATGAAGCAGAAAACAGAACATACGCACAACTTTCAACAATAATGAAACTAATAGGGAGGGATTAAAGATGGATAAAGTTAAAAAGGTTGTTTTGGCTTATTCTGGTGGATTAGACACATCCGTAATCGTAAAGTGGCTTCAGGATAAATACGGATGCGAAGTTATAACCTATACGGCTGATTTGGGTCAAAATGAAGATTTAGAACCCATCAAAGAGAAAGCCTTAAAGGTTGGAGCTTCCAAAGCCTATGTTGAAGATGTAAGGGAAGAGTTTTTAAACGAATATGTGATGAAAGCATTTAAGTTTGGCGCCTTATATGAAGGCAAATATCCGCTTGCAACAGCTTTAGGAAGGCCTTTAATTACAAAAAAGATGATAGAGATAGCACAAAAAGAAGGAGCAGATGCTATAGCTCACGGCTCCACAGGAAAAGGCAACGACCAGGTAAGGTTTGATGTATCTGCCGTTGCTTTAAAGCCAGACATAAAAGTCATAGCACCCGTAAGGGACTGGGAGTTAAAATCAAGGGACGAAGAGATAGAATACGCCAAAAAACACGGCATTCCTGTTCCTGTTACAAAAGACAAACCATATTCGATTGACAGAAACATCTGGGGATTATCCGTTGAAGCAGGTCCTTTAGAAGACCCATATTATGAACCAGACGAAGATATATACTCAATGACAACAAATCCACTTGAAGCGCCCGACAAACCAGAGTATGTTGAGATAGACTTTGAAAAAGGCATTCCTGTAGCTTTGAACGGCCAAAAGATGAACATTGTTGAACTTGTTGAGAAGGCAAACGAGATAGCAGGCAGACACGGCGTTGGAAGAATAGATATGGTTGAAAACAGACTTGTTGGCATAAAATCAAGGGAGATTTACGAAGCACCAGCTGCTGTTATGCTGCTTGAAGCAAAAAGAAGCTTAGATGAGCTAATCTTAGATAGAGAAGCTCTTCACCTAAAAGACCAACTTGCCTTAAAATATGCAGAGCTTGTCTATTACGGATACTGGTTCTGCGATTTAAGGGAAGCGCTGGATGCCTTTGCAGACAAACTAAACGAAAGGGCAACAGGCACAGTCAAAGTAAAACTATACAAAGGCAAAGCCGTATCAGTCGCAAGAAAATCACCTTATGGACTATACTCAAAAGAGCTTGCAACATACGATCCAGGCGATACATTCAATCACAAATACGGTGAAGCATTCTGCTATATATGGGGATTGCCTTTAAGGGTTGCTGGCGAGATAAAAAATAAGATGTAGTTTATGGCGGGTTAGACGCCCGCCTTTTTGATTATGCCACATGCAGTTATAAAAACAGATGCCGATATAACAGGACTTAGCGATAAGGATATATACTTCTCAAGCAAGGGTGATTTCTTTATAAAACCCGCATCAACAAAGTGTGATGACTTCTTTATAAGAGCCTATCAGAAAAACGGCAAAATTGTCGTCAAACTTGATAAAACGACATATCCGCTTATAACAGACGACATAAAACAGGCAATCCTTGAATTTGCAAACCTTATAGCAAAAAAGACCAAAGGCTTGATAGTTCATCATAATTTAACAGACACAAACAAGGATTGTCAGATAATAAACAGATACCTAATAAAAGCAAACGATTTAAAGGATTTTGCAAAGTCTAAAAAGGGATTTGTTTTAGAGCTTGGAATGGGCAGTGGCGAATTTCTCATAAAGAAGGCAAAAGAAGACCCTTCAACCACTTTTGTTGGCTTTGAGATATCAAATGAAGCTATAGCCAAAGCTTCAAAGAGATTTAACGATGAGAGTATAGAGAATGTAAAAATAGTAAACTATGATGCAAAGTACTGCTTAGATGCATTTGAAGAAAACAGCGTTGATGCTGTCTATGTAAACTTTCCCGAGCCGTGGTATAAATTTAGAAGGATAAAACACGCACTATTGAACAAAAATAGCATTAAGAAGATAGAGAGAATACTAAAAGTTGGTGGCACATTCAGGCTTTTAACGGATAACCTGGCATACGCAACAAGCACGGCAGTAGCTTTCTCTCAAACAGAACTAACAAGCACACAACAAAGGGTCATAGAAACGGCAAAAGAGAAGATAGAGACAAGATACGAACGCAGATGGATAAGAAAAAAAAGACAAATTTACTCGGTTGCATTTAAAAAGACAAAACCCACACAAAAAAAGCAAACTTTTGACATAAACTTTCCTTTAAAAATAGAAAAAGAGTTCATCTTAGAGAAAGGAATTATTTTTAAGATCATGGAGATATTCACAAACAGTCAGAACCAAAGAATCGCAGAGATAACATTCGGAGAGAGCAAAAATCCGCAACATGCATACTTCGGACTAACAGAAAGCAATGAGCTATTTTTACTGCCGCAAAGTGTATTTGTTTTGGATAGAGAAGCCTGTTTGGCTTTTGA
>CAYTZD010000088.1:0-3044 GCA_964442345.1 uncultured Hippea sp.
TCAACAATTTCAAGCCCGTATCCTTCAAGTCCTACTATCTTTTTTGGATTGTTTGTCATTAGTTTTATCTTTCCAACGCCCAAATCAACCAGAATTTGAGCACCTATGCCGTAATTTCTTAAATCCGGTTTAAAGCCAAGTTTTATGTTTGCTTCAACCGTGTCGTATCCCTGGTCTTGCAAAGCATAGGCTTTGATTTTATTGGTTAGGCCTATGCCTCTTCCTTCTTGTTGCATGTATAAGACAACGCCTTTGCCTTCTTTTTCTACCATCTCCATTGCAGCGTGTAGCTGGTCTCCGCAATCACATCTCAAAGAACCCAATATATCCCCAGTTAAGCAGGATGAATGAACCCTTACAAGTGTCGGTTCGTTTTTGTTTATCTTTCCTTTAACTAAAGCCACATGCTCAAAATCGTCAACCTTGCTTTTGTAAACGATAATTTTAAAGTGTCCATACTTTGTCGGCAGGTCGGCTTCTGCCGTTCTTTCGATTAACTTTTCTTTCTTTAATCTGTATTCTATTATGCTTGCGATTGTTATCATTTTTAGGTTGAATTTTTTGGCTATCTCTTCAAGCTGTGGCCTTCTTGCCATTGTGCCATCGTCGTTCATTATCTCACAAATCACAGCAGCAGGGATTAGGCCTGCCATTTTTGCAAGATCGACGCTTCCTTCTGTGTGTCCTGCTCTGACTAAAACGCCACCCTTTTTGGCTTTCAATGGAAACACATGGCCGGGTTTTACCAAATCTTCTGGTTTTACATCTGGCCTTATTGCGGTCTGTATGGTTGTTGCCCTGTCAAATGCGGATATGCCTGTTGTTACGCCAAATTTTGGATGAGCGTCTATTGAAACAGTAAATGCCGTCTTAAATTTATCGTTTTCATCAACAGTCATTAATTGTAAATCCAATTTCTCTATCAGCTTTTCATCCATAGGAAGACAGATTAACCCACGACCGTATTTTGCCATAAAATTTATTGCTTCTGGTGTTACAAACTGGGCTGCCATTACAAAGTCGCCTTCGTTCTCTCTATCTTCATCGTCAACCATTATAATCATCTTGCCAGATCTTATCTCGTTTATGGCTTCTTCAACGGTTGCAAACATTTTACTTCTCCTTTCCTTTTCTAAAATCATACCATTTTATAAAAGCTTTGCGATTGTTTCAATAAAAACAAGAAAGCAGTTTAAATAAAACCGTGTTCTTTGAGAAAATCTTCGGATATTTGATTGCTTTTCGTTTTTGTGAACTTTTCAACATACTTTCCGATAATATCTGTCTCTATATTTACTGTATCTGAAGGCTTTTTAAACTTTAAGTTTGTATGTTCAAATGTGAAAGGTATGATGGCAACGGTTAACCTATTGGGTTGTAAGTCTGCTATGGTTAGGCTTATTCCGTCTATGCAGATAGAACCCTTCTCGACGCTGTGGTTAAAGGTATAATCATCTATTTTTATCGATAGAATGTAAAAATCACCCGTTTTTGTTATATTTTCTACTGTTGCTGTTGTGTCAACATGACCTAAAACAATGTGTCCATCCAATCTCTCGCTTAATTTTAGGGCTCTTTCAAGGTTGACTTTGCTGCCGATGTTTAGTTTTCCTAAATTTGTCCTTTTTATCGTCTCAAAACTTACATCAACGCTGAAGTTTGATTGGGTTTTGTTTGTAACCGTTAAACATGCGCCGTTTGTTGCCACACTATCGCCTTCTTTTAGTTCTGAAGATAAAATCGATTGTATAGTTAGCCTTATACCGTTTTGGATGGTTTGAATGTTTTTTATCTCTCCTACATCTTCAATAATGCCTGTAAACATTAGAAGTATCCTTCAATTAGAAAGTCTTTTCCTACTCTTTGGCAGTGCGTATCCTTTAGTTGAAGGGTGTCTTCTATAGAAGATGGAGCTTCGCATCCTACAACATTGAAAGCACCGTATGAACCCGCTATTTTTGGAGCATAAAAGAGATAGGCTTTGTTGTAAAGTTTGTGTTTTAAAAAATAGCCGTGTGTTCTGCTGCCACCTTCAACCAAGACCGAACAGATTTCATTTTTTAGTAATTTCTCTGATAACTCTTTCGGATCAAATTCGCCTTTTTCGTTTAAGGAGCATTCTATAATATTGACATCCATTGCTTTTAGTATTCTCTTTTTTGCACTGTCTGACTCTTTTGTTGTGATTATATAGACATTCTCTGGGTGTTCAGATAAGAGTTTTGCTGATACAGGAATTCTTAGATTTGCATCTAATATAACCCTTTTGGGTTGTTTGTATCTTGGGATACGACAGGTTAGAAGCGGATCATCCATTAAAACTGTGTTGATGCCAACAAGAACGGCTGAGTGAGTTCCTCTTAATCTATGTGTAAACCTTCTTGCAAGCTCGCCGGTTATCCATTGTGATATGCCGCCTTTTACGGCAATTGAACCGTTTAGAAGCATGGCTGCCTTCATAATGAAAAACGGTTTTTTATTAACAATATTTTCTATAAATATCTCGTTTAGCTTCTTTGCTTCTTCTTCTAAGACGCCAACTTTTACTTCTATGCCGGCTTGTTTTAGTCTCTCTATGCCGCCGCTTGCCTGTTTGTTTGGGTCTCTCATGCCTATGACGACACGCTTTATACCGCTGTTGATAATAGCAATAGAGCAGGGTGGTGTTTTGCCGTAGTGATTGCACGGTTCAAGATTTACATAGATGGTTGCACCCTTTAGGTCATTTTTATTCTTGACTGATTTTATTGCTACAACTTCAGCATGTGGTAGGCCTGCTTTTTTGTGATAGCCTTTGCCAATAATTTTACCATCTTTTACTATTACAGCACCGACTAATGGATTTGGACAAGTTTTTCCTTTTGCCTTCTTTGCCAGTTTTATGGCTTCTCTCATGAAAAGTTCGTCTGTCTTTTTCATGTCGCAATCAAAATACTAAATATGATTTAGATTGTCAATCGCAAGAGTAAATGATATTTGAAAAAAAATCTTTTTATTCTTATAATTGAAGATGAAAACCAAAAAAGGAGGTACACATTGAGAAA
>CAYTZD010000089.1:0-3012 GCA_964442345.1 uncultured Hippea sp.
GTGGATGAGTTTTATCAAGTTAGCGTTAAGGACTTAAAAGCAGTTGAAAAGTTTATAAGAAACTATCCAAAACCCATTGATGGTGTCATAGCCTTTGGCGTTGATATACCTGAAGTTTTAGCAAGAGTAGCAGAGATTAGAAATTTGCCTTTTTATACGAGTTTTGAGAAGGCCGCTTTATCAAAAGATAAGTTTCTTGCAAAAGAGATTTTGAGTGAATTTGGCGTAAGATTGCCTAAATATAAAAAGATTGAAACATTTGAAGAACTTGAAAAGGCTGTGAGAGAGTTTGGCTATCCTGTTGTTTTGAAACCTGTTGATAATAGCGGTGCAAGAGGCGTTTTGAGACTAACTCAAAACATAGATTTAAAATGGGCTTATGAGTTTTCAAAAGGCTTTTGTTCTAAAGATTATTTGATTGTTGAGCAGTTTTTAGATGGCTTGCAGATTAGTTCAGAAAGTTTTGTTATAGATGGTAAGGTTTATACAGTAGGATTATCGGCAAGAAATTATGAGTTTTTGGAAAAGTTTTCACCCTTTATTATAGAAAATGGCGGCGATTTACCACCTGATTTGAACGATAATCAAAGAAAACTGATTGATGATGAGATTAAAAAGTGCGCTGAAGCCTTTGGTGTTGAAAATGGCATCATAAAAGGGGATCTTGTGGTTAGAGATAATAAGGTTTTTGTCATAGAAGTGGCTCTTAGATTATCGGGTGGACACTTTTCATCGTTAGAAATTCCCTTAAATACAGGCATTGATTTTTTAAAATATGCCATTTTGATGGCACTTGGAGAAAAGATTGATACAAAAAAGCTAAAGTATGACTCAAAAAGGTTTGTCAGTTTGCGTTATATCTTTCCGCACAAAAAAGGCATCATAAATAGACTTGCATTTCCTGATTGGTTAGAGAAAGACAAAGATATTATTGCAAAAGGATTTTATTTTAAAAAAGGCGATAAAACCAACTATCCTGTTCAATCGCATCCTGAAAGGCTGGGCTATTTCTTAGTTGTTTCTGACAAAAAGATCTCGGTTGAAGAAAAGATAGAGAAAATCTATAAAGAAACCGTTGTAGATATTAATTGATGCTTAAATTTTATCTTATTTTTCATCTAAATTTAATGTACTCATCCATAGAAGAAGAACAGAGAAAAGAAGTTATCGAAACCTGTTACTATCCGCTTCTTGATATTGCAGAAAATTATGCTCCTTTGGGTATTGAATTAACAGGTATTACGCTTGAAATTATAAAGGAGATAGACCCTGATTTTGTAAAGAGATTAAAGAGACTTATTGATGAAAAAAAGATTGAACTCATAGGCAGTGGATATTCGCAAATAATTGGCCCGCTGTGGCCTAAAAGATTAAATATTGAAAATCAACTAATCGGTCTAAATATTTATGATGAAATTCTTGGCATAAAACCAAACATTGCCCTAATTAATGAGATGGCTTATTCTGCTGGTATTGTTGATATTTATCGCGAGTCTGGATACAAGGCAATCATTATGGAGTGGAACAACCCTTATAGGTTTCACAAAGAGTGGGATAAAGATTTAAAGTATTTTCCCTGTTTTGCTAAATCAGTAAAGGGTAAAATGCCTGTTATCTGGGCTGATTCTATTGCGTTTCAAAAGTTTCAAAGATATGCTCATGGTGAAATTTCATTGAAAGATTATGTTGAATACCTAAGAAGCCAGAACAGACACAATGGATACTTCCCTTTATATGCCAATGATGCTGAAATCTTTAATTTTAGACCTGGAAGATACAAAACCGAAAGCTTGATAGAACACGATGAATTTAAAAGAATAAAAAGATTATTATGCGTACTTAAAAATAGCACTTTTGAATTTATTTTACCATCTGAGACACTGAAAGACACCAAAGATATAACAGTTCAGCTTGAATCACCGCAGCAGCCAATTCCTGTGAAAAAACAAGAGAAATACAATATAAATAGATGGGCATTAACTGGAAGAGATGATTTAAAGATAAATACGCAGGTTTATAGGTTAATAGAAGCCTTAAATGGTAGAAAATCAAACAGAAACGAATGGAAAAGACTTCTCTATTTTGCTTCAAGCGATTTTAGAACACATATAACAGTCAAGAGATGGAAGAGTTTTAAACAAGAGCTTAAAAGGTTTGAAGAAAAAATTCCTCTCAGTGTTGAGTCTTTAAATTTGCCTTTAAAAAAACTTAAAAACTCTAAGATTAAAAGCGATAGATTTAATCTTGAAGTCGAAACAGATGGCATAAGTTGTGTTTTTAATAAGATTAAGGGTTTAACGGCAAAAAGTGTTGTATTTAAGAATATCTCTGATAAACCGTTGATTGGCACAATTCAACATGGCTATTACGATGATATCTCTCTTGGGGCTGACTTTTTCTCGTTTCATTCGATTGTAGAAAGACCCGGCGAACACAAGTTTACAAATTTAGGAAAGACTGTATTTTCGATTGAAAAAAATGATAATTTTGTAAAGATAGAAGATAATCAACAGGATAAGGAGATAATCTTTAAAAAAAGCGTTTATATCTTAAAAGATACGATAAAGATTGATATAACGGTTAGGCTTCCAAATAGAAAATTGGCACGGATTCATCCGTTCAATATTACATTTATGCCTGATGCATGGGATAGGGAGTCGCTCTTTTTTGCAACCCATAATGGCTCGGATAAGGAGATTTTTTATCTAAAAGATGTTGAAGTTAACCATGCCGAAAGTTTATCTGCTTTAATATCTGCTAAATACGGACTTGGCGCAACAGAAGGCGTTATGCTTATTGGTGATAAAAATAAAACGCTTCAGATTAACCACAATCCATTAAAAAGTGCTTTAATCCCGTTTGTGTTTTTTAAACCTATGAACAATACCTTCTTCTTAAGACTTGAGTATTCAGCCTGCGAGATGGATGATACATTTAAGGAGAATGATGAACCCCAAAATATAGAGTGTGAGTTTCTCATTAAGGCAGTATTCTGAAATTTTTGTAGTTATG
>CAYTZD010000090.1:0-2826 GCA_964442345.1 uncultured Hippea sp.
GATCTGGCGACTTATATCTTCTGTTTTGATTTGTGTTTCTTTTTTTGATGTATCTTGAATTTCTGTTTTGTTTGGGTCTATCTTTCTTGTGTATTTTTCTTTGGTATTTATTTTTTTTGTTTTCTCTTCTGATTGTTGTTTTGTGTCTATTGTTTTAGCCGTTTCTGTAGATGCTTTTTGGTTGTCTTCTTTATGCTCTTTCAAGGTGATTTTTTCTGTTTGTGAATTCAATTTTGAAGTTTTTGGTTTATCTGTTTTGGAAGTTTCATTTTCTGTCTGTTGAACCTTAAAATGCTTTTTGTCTATGCTTGTTTTGTTTTCTTTCTTAAGCTTTACTTTTTTATCTGTTGTGTTTGTATTTGCGATTTTTATTTCTTCGATTTTTGTTTCTTTTATTATTACTTTTGCGTCTTTATCTTCTTTTGTTTCTGCTTTTCTTTCTAATTCTTTGTTTAAAGCTATCTTTTTTTCTGATTTTATGGGTTTTTCTGTTTTATTATCTTTGGCATTTGCTTTTATTTTTCTTGTTTCTTTATAAATATTTTTCTTTGCTGCTAATGTATCTTTGATGGTGTTTTTGTTTGAATTTGTCTTATCATCCGTATTTATTGGTTCTGTATTTGTATTTTCTTTATCCTTAGAATTAATCTTGGTAATGTTCTTATCCAAATTTATCTTATCTTTTGTTGTCAAGATTTTAATCTTTGGCGCATCCTTAGATTTTTTAACCTGCGTGTTTTCTTTGTCTTTTTTTGCTGAATTTGTATTTGTTGTGTTTACATTATGTTTTGCATGTACATTCAGAATAAGTACTGAATTGGTATTCTCTGTATTCTTCTCTTTCTTATCTGTTTTTGCTTTAACAGTTGGCTTTTTTGTCTCTGTCTTTTTTGGTGATTTTTGTGTTTTGTTGTCTGTTTTGGATTGTTTTTCTTCTGTTTTCTTTTGATTGTCTAATTTTTTTGCTTTTTTTGTATTCTTTATACTGCTTAGTATCTCTTCAAACTTTGGTTTATCTTCCTTTTTTATGCCATCTTTTTTGCTTGATGAAACTTCTTTTGGTGATATACTTTCTATTAAAGCTACTTTTATCATTTTACACCTCGCACTTTTGTGCTGGAAGTTAGTTAGCAAAAAATGTTCCTAAAGGAGGGTTAAAAAAATGAAACTTTCAACAGCAGAGCAGATGAGACAAATGGATAGAAAGGCTATTGAGACGGGTGTTCCTGATATTGTCCTGATGGAGAATGCATCGATTAAATCATTTTATAAGATTCTTGAGTATTACGGTGAAGTAAATGGTGCTTTAGCTGTTGCTTTTGTCGGTGCTGGCAATAATGGTGGTGATGCAGTCGCCATCTCAAGACATCTTTATAACAACGGTGCAAGCGTGTTTGTTTATATGCTTGTTGGAGAAGATAAACTAAATCCTTCGCCAAAGACAAACTTTGAGATAATCAAAAATATGGGTATTGAGTATAAGCTTGTTGAAAATGAAGATGATTTCAACGAAGAGCTAATAAGGGAAGCAGATATAATCATAGACGGTATATTTGGCACGGGACTTTCAAGGGAAGTGGGCGGAAGATTTAGGAAGGCTATCGAACTTATTAACTCTTCACCTGCTTTTGTTGTCTCTGTTGATATTCCATCGGGTATAAAGGCAGATACCGGCGAGGTTATGGGTGTTGCCGTTGAAGCTGACTTAACGCCAACTTTCGCTTTAGCAAAACCAGGCCACTTTTTATATCCAGGAAGGGAGTATGCAGGCAATGTTGAAGTTGTCGATATATCAACACCCAGATATGTGATAGATGATTTTAATCCTGATTTTGTTGCCATTGATGAGCAGGAAATCGTTTTAACCTATAGAGATGCGACGGCTCATAAGGGTAATTTTGGTCATCTTGCAATAGTGGGTGGCTCTAAAGGTAAATCGGGTGCCGTCATAATGGCTTCAAAGGCTGCGCTCAAAATGGGGGTTGGTCTTGCAAGTGCCGTTATCCCTGAAAGCATAAATACTGCTTTTGAATCCAATGTGCTTGAAGCTATGAGTTATCCTGTCAAAGATGTTGATGGTTTTTTCTCTGATGACTGCATAGATAGGGTGCTTGAATTTGTGGCTGATAAGTCGGCTATATGTTTTGGTATGGGTCTTGGCGTTACAGAAGGCACAAAGGCTTTAACAAAGGCAATTCTTCAGATAAACAAACCACTAATCATAGATGCTGATGGTCTGAACTGCTTAAGCTTTTTTGTTGACGAACTGAAGAATAGAAAGGCACCAACAATTCTAACGCCACATCCAAAAGAGTTTTCAAGACTTACAGGAAAACCGACAAAGGATATTCTGGCTGATAGGTTGAATATGGTTAGGGATTTTGCCAAGCAGTATAATGTTATACTTGCTTTAAAGATGGCAGATACGCTTATTGCAACACCTGACGGTAAGATTTATATAAATACGACAGGCAATCAGGGACTTGCAACGGGTGGTAGTGGAGATGTGTTAAGCGGTATGATAGGTGCATTCTTAGCCGAAGGCTACGATGCGCTGCAAGCTGCAATAAATGGCGTTTATCTGCATGGGCTTGCTGCTGATATCGCTGTTGAAAAAGGAATAACATACGAAAGTTTAACGCCAACAGATGTTATAGGCTTTATAAATGAAGCTATAGCGTTTTTAAGAAGTTAAAAGAAAAACTCTTGACTAATCAGTTCAATGTTAGTATATTCGTTGTGCGGGTGGGCCGCTAGCTCAGCTGGTAGAGCAACGGACTCTTAATCCGTCGGTCGCAGGTTCGATCCCTGCGCGGCTCACCATTT
>CAYTZD010000091.1:0-2771 GCA_964442345.1 uncultured Hippea sp.
GTAAATTTTGCGAATTATAAAATATATTATTCGAAAAATTTTAAAAATACACTTGACAAGAACCTTATTATCATTAACATAAATGGTGTAGTTTTAAATACTATTAAACGGAGGTGTAAGTTCAATGGATGTTGTTTTACTTGACCGTATTCAATTTGCTTTGACGGCGCTGTTTCACTTTATTTTTGTGCCGTTAACACTTGGTTTGGTCATTCTTGTTGCCATTATGGAGACATTGTATGTTGTGAAAAACGATGAGATTTACCTAAGAATGACCAAATTTTTTGGTAAGCTCTTTTTGATTAACTTTGCTTTGGGTTTGGTTACAGGTATTACGCTTGAGTTTCAGTTTGGGATGAACTGGGCTCGCTATTCTAAGTTTATGGGTAATATCTTTGGCCCACCTTTGGCGATTGAAGCAACTGTGGCATTCTTTCTTGAGTCAACATTTCTTGGTGTTTGGATTTTTGGATGGAAAAAGCTCTCCAAAAAGATGCATGCACTCTCTATCTGGCTTGTTGCGTTTGGTTCAAACATCTCTGCTTTATGGATACTTGTAGCAAATGCATGGATGCAGCATCCTGTGGGTTATGTGGTGAAAAACGGAAGAGCTGAAATGACCGATTTTCTTGCCGTAGTTACCCAACCATTTGCCATCTTGGAGTTTCTCCATACAGTAACGGCGGCTTATGTGCTTGGAGCATTCTTTGTTATGGGTGTATCTGCCTATCATCTGCTTAAAGGCAACGATACAGAATTGTTTAAAAAAGCATTTAGTATAGCTGCAAAATTTGCCGTATTCGCTTCTTTGGCTGTTTTTATAACAGGTGATTTGCACGCAGCTGAAGTTGCAAAAACTCAGCCAACAAAATTGGCTGCAATGGAATCTGTCTGGGAGACTCAGAAAGGCGCACCGATGTATCTTTTGGTTGTTCCTGATCCGAAACATGAGAAAAACAGTGTTGAATTAATCGGAATCCCAAAGATGCTTAGTATGCTTTCGTATCACGACCCTAACGCCACGGTTAAAGGTTTAAAGGACTTCCCAAAAAGCGACAGACCGCCAGTGGCAATTACATTTATCTCGTTCAGGGTGATGGTTGTTTTAGGAATACTTTTTATTCTTCTTGCATTTATAGCCTATTTTTATGCAAAAAAGAATTCCTTGCTTGATAAGAAGTGGTTTTTAAAGCTATTGCTGTTTGTTATACCATTGCCTTATTTAGCTATAGAACTTGGATGGGTTGTAGCAGAAGTAGGAAGGCAGCCATGGATTGTTTATGGTTTAATGAGAACTGCGGATGCAACATCAACGGCTGTTAGTGTGCAACAGGTGATAATGTCTTTGATTGGCTTTGTAGCACTTTATGGAACCTTGGGTATAATTGACATATACCTTTTAATTAAATACGCAAAACAAGGCCCTGAACCAAAAGAAGTCAAAAGTGGAGGTTATTAAAATGTTGAATGTTATCTGGTTTGCAATTTGGGGACTTCTCTGGGCTGTATATTTTATGCTTGATGGTTTTGACTTTGGTGCTGGTATTTTGCATCCGTTTGTCGCTAAGAATGATATGGAACGAAGAATGGTTATAAATACGCTTGGCCCTGTCTGGGATGGAAATGAAGTGTGGCTTATTACTGCAGGTGGTGTAACCTTTGCTGCTTTTCCAACAACCTATGCTTATATGTTTAGCTATCTCTATACGCCACTATTTCTAATTCTTCTATCACTGATTTTAAGAGGAGTCTCCTTTGAATTCAGAGGAAAAATTCAATCTCAAGGTTGGGCTAAATTCTGGGATTTTGTAGTTTTCTTATTCTCTCTCATTCCTGCTTTCTTGTTTGGCGTTGCATTTGGTAATATCTTTGAAGGCCTACCTATGGATGCATCTGGCTATCATGGAACACTGATAACTCTTCTTAACCCTTACGGACTTCTAACGGGACTACTATTTACATTACTCTTTATTGAACATGGTGCTTTGTGGTTATCTATAAAGGCTTCAGGTGATGTTGCAGAAAGGTCTAAATCTGTAGCATCAAAGATGTGGCCTATTCTCGTTATTGTGGCTGTGCTATTTCTTGTATATACAAAATTTGCAACTTCTCTTTATGACAACTATTTTGCAAAACCAGTATGGTTTGTCGTTCCTGTTTTAGCAGTTCTTTCTTTACTTGCTATTAAACCGCTAATTGGCCAAAATCAATATGGAAAGGCATTTCTTTCATCTTGTTTAACGATAGTTTCTGTGGTATTTACTGGCATAATTGGCCTTTATCCGAATCTCATACCATCAAGCTTGGATAAAGCATATAGCTTAACGGCATTCAATTCCGCTTCAAGTCCTTATACGCTTAAGCTAATGTTGATAGTGGTTATTATATTTGTGCCTATTGTTATAGCTTACCAGCTGTGGGCGTATAAAGTCTTTAGTAAACCTATTACAGAAGAAGATTTAAACGACGAAGAAGTGGAATCCTATTAAGCCAGGCCATTGATGGCTTGGCTTTTTGTTTGATGGATGAAGTGTTAGTGTATCCAATGCAAATTTCATTTTTTTGTTGAATTCCCTATCAAATTGTGATAATAATTGAACGCCAACGGGGTGTAGCGCAGTTTGGTTAGCGCACCTGCCTTGGGAGCAGGGGGTCGGTGGTTCAAATCCACTCACCCCGACCATTTAAGCGCGCCCGTAGCTCAGCTGGATAGAGCAACGGACTTCTAATCCGTGGGTCAGAGGTTCGAATCCTCTCGGGCGCGCCACTGA
>CAYTZD010000092.1:0-2635 GCA_964442345.1 uncultured Hippea sp.
TCCTATAAATACTATTTCTATATCTTTATAAGGTTCAAAACCGTTTAATCTTATTAACTCTTCTGCCAAATTTACTATTTTTACTGGTTCTCCCATATCAAGCACAAACACTTCACCACCGTTACTCATAGCTGCTGCTTGAAAAACAAGTAAAACGGCTTCTGGTATCGTCATAAAATATCTTTTCATTTCTGGATGTGTTACAGTTACAGGTCCACCTTCTTTTATCTGTTTTAGGAATAAGGGTATTACGCTTCCCCTGCTTCCCAAAACATTACCAAATCTAACAGAACAGAACTTTGTTTTATTTAAACTATTATAAGATGAGCATATCATCTCGGCAAATCTTTTTGTTGCCCCCATAATACTTGTTGGGTTAACGGCTTTATCTGTTGATATATTTACAAACTTTTCAACATCATAGTTAACTGCAAGTTCTACAAGATTTCTTGTTCCGAATATATTAACTTTCACTGCTTCTTCAGGAAAGCGCTCCATTATGGGTACATGTTTGTATGCTGCAGCATGGAATATCACATCTATTTTGTTATTTTTAAAAATCTGCTTTAGTTTATCTTTATCTTTTATGTCTCCAACGATGTATTTTACCCTATCTTCTTTTAGTTCGTTTTCAAGATTAAATAATTCTGTCTCATCTATATCAAAAGCCAATATGTTTTTTGGATTGAATTTTACAAGTTGTCTTACTATCTCTGAGCCTATAGAGCCACCAGCTCCTGTAACCAAAACAACCTTGTTATTTATGAAACTTTTAACAGTCTTAAGGTCTATCTCAACCGGTTTTCTTGCAAGCAAATCTTCCAACGATATATCTTTTAAATCTTTTATTCCTGCTATATCACTGCCCAGTTTTTCTATGGTTGGGACAATTTTTATCTCATTTATTCCAACTTCTTTGGCTTTATTAAATATACTCTTTACTCTTTTATATGGAAGTGAAGGTATAGCTATTATTAAAGCCTTTATATCGTGTCTTTTTGCTATATTCTCTAAATCATCTATTTTACCTAACACTTTGATACCATGTATGTAGGTTCCCTGTTTTGTGTCTGAATCATCTAAGAATCCTATAGGATAAAATTCACTTTTATTTTCAGTTAAAAGTTCTCTTGCTATCCTTTCTCCTGTTTTACCTGCGCCTATTATTATTGTTGCTTTCTTATTATTGCTATTTTTACTTGTTTCAAATATAAGTCTTTTAGAAACCCTTATGAAACCTAAAAATATCAGAGAAATAAAGAAATCAATTATTATTACACTTCTTGGGAAAGGTGTGAAAAAATTTTTAAAAAATAGGAAAATAAGCGTAAATAGTGAGTAGCTTAATATATGTGAGATTAGAAGTTTTTTGTACTCTAAAAGGCCGAAAAATCGCCATGGGACAAAATAGATATTTGATAGATATAAAAAAAGAACCTTTAAAAATACGATAATTAGGAATACTTTTGGGAAAGATGTTAAAAACTCCTTCGGTATAAAGAAGTTAAACCTAAGCATATAAGATAGATAAAGGCTAATTAACGAGAGAAATATATCAGAGATAAGAAAAAATAGGATTCTTTTGGTTTTGGTTGGCTTAAGCAGATTTGATAAGTTCACAGATTAAATCAACCTCCGTGTTTTTTAAAGATGATCCGGATGGCAGGCAAATACCCTTTTTAAATAAGTTTTCGCTTGTTCTGTTAACAAAAGCTAAGGCATCTCTAAATACCGGTTGTAAATGCATTGGTTTCCATAATGGTCTTGATTCTATGTTATTTTTTTGTAAAAATTTTATCATTTCAAAAGGATTTTTGTCTTTAAAAATTCCTGTTGTCAGCCATCTATTGCCTTTTGCTTTTCTTAATTCTGGCATAAACTCTATTAATCCTTCAAGTTTGCTTTTGTATAGTTTGAATATTTCTCTTCTTCTTTTTATTCTATGTTTTATTGTTTCTAACTGAGCAACTCCCACTGCGGCAGCTAAATTACTCATCCTGTAATTATAACCTATCTCTTTATGCTCATACCACAACTTATTCTCTTTTGCTTGGGTTGATAGGAATTTTGCTTTTTGTGCTATTTTTTCATCATTAGTTACAAGCATGCCACCGCCGGATGTTGTTATGATTTTATTGCCATTAAAGGAGTATATGCCAATCTTACCAAATGTTCCTGTATGTTTGTTTTTATATGTTGCACCAAGTGATTCTGCGGCATCTTCAATAAGTATTATATCGTATTTTTCGCATATTTGTGTTATTGAATCCATATCAGCAGGTTGGCCGTATAGATGCGTTAGAATTAAAGCTTTTGGCCGTTTTTTTAGTTTTCTTATTGCATCTTCTAATAAATTAGGATCCATATTCCAACTTTTTAAATCACTATCTATAAAAATTGGCATCGCATTCTGATAAATAACAGGAGAGATAGAACCTATAAATGTAAAAGTTGAACATAATACATAATCGCCTTTTCTTACGCCCAATATTCTAAGTGCCAAGTGTATAGCAGCAGTGCCACTTGATACAGCAACGGCGTATTTTGCTTTTGTGTAATCACATATATCCTTTTCAAATCTATCAATAAATTCACCAACAGGCGCAATATAATTGCTTTCAAATACTTCTTTTAT
>CAYTZD010000093.1:0-2609 GCA_964442345.1 uncultured Hippea sp.
TAATTGCCTTCAATTATTTTTGAGAATGTTTGAATGCCAATTGGGAGTTTTTTCATCTTTCTCTCTCAGTGATTACAATATCAAAACCGCTTCTATCTGCCTTATTTACTTGCCCAAATCCTTTACTTTCTATCTTCTTCTTCAATTTATCATTATCTGTAAAAAACCTAACACCCACGCCCTTTTTTGTCAAATCATACGCCATATCGAAAAACAGATTAAGACTCTCGCCATTTTCAACAACAAACAGAGCCTTTTTGGGTTTTTCATCTATCCTTATCTGATGCACATCCTTATTTATTTCCATAAGTTCTGGTTTTTCAATCAACAGCTTAACTACATTTTTCAAATCAAAGTCCTTACCCTGTTTTTTAAGCTCATCAAACACGGCGTTCATAAACTCCAAATCAGCAAGCGTATCGACAGAAATACGATGATTTATCTTATAAAATATCTCATCACACAGGATACAATCAACCTTAAACAAATCCTTTCTCAATCCAACAATAGGAAAATGATGCTCCCTTAAATTGGGCTTATCCGACACCTTGTCAGCTAAAACCCACGCCTTTTTTCTATAAACACCGACGCTTGAGTGAATGGGATATACACCATTCTTTGGACAAAAACCAACATAATCAATCTCAGGGTTATCTGCAATCTTTTCAATCCTTTTGTTTACTGCATCAGGCCATATTAAAGGACAGTCTCCACTAACCAAAATCGGAATATCAGCATTAAACTCTATCGCAGCTTTGAAAAGCCTTCCCACAACATCGTTAATATCACCATCATAGAGAAAAACCTTTATATTGTGCTCTTTTGCTACATCAACAAGATCTTTATTCTCATCTTCATCTGTTGTCGCTATTACTATATCGTCCAAATATTTAAACTGTTTCGTAAAGTGAATTGTCCAGTCTATCATTCTTCTGTCGCCTATCGTTCTAAGGTGTTTTCTTGGCAGTCTCGATGATGATAACCTTGCAACAATAAAGGCAACAACCCTTTCATTTCTCACCATATCGTCCACCCACCATCAACAATTAGATTATGTCCTGTTATAAAAGAAGATGCATCGGATGCAAGAAATAAAACGGCACCTTTTAGCTCGTCCGGTTTGCCAATCCTTTTCAAAGGCACCCTATTTTTTAGATTTTCTATGAAACCCTTAGATTTTTGCACTTCCTTAGATGGAAAAGGCCCCGGTGAGATGCAATTGACCCGTATAGTTGGAGCAAGCTTAACGGCATAATATTTTGTAAGCTGGATAACACCCGCTTTTGCAGCGCCGTAATGTGGTGGGTTTGTATATTTCTCATAGCCTTCATATATCCTAAAATCTGGCGAGACAATTCCATACATCGAAGAGATGTTAACGATACTGCCACCATCTTTCATAAACCCAACAACTTCCCTTATGCACCTAAAAACACTATTCAAAACACCATCAACGCCGCTATTCCAGGTTTCATCATCCATAAACGCATCGCCCCATTTAAGGTTGACAGCATTGTTGATAAGTATGTCTATTTTTCCATTTTTTGAAGCAATAGATTTAAAGGCTTTTCTGATGCTTTCTGTTTTTAGGATATCCATCTCAACAAATTCAAAATTTGCATCTCCAAAAGCATTCAAAAACTTCTCTTTATCCCTTCCTGCAATAAAAACTTCGGCGCCTGCTTCTTTTAAAGCCATACTCATAGCTTTTCCAAGATGCCCATAACCACCAGTTACAACGGCAACCTTACCATCAAGCTTGAAGCTATCTAAAACATTCATCAGTCCAATCTCCATAACGACGGAATTATTATATTTTCATCATCTATAGCAAAATCATCCAAAAAATCCACAATCTCAAAAAGCCTGTTGTCTAAATCTATGTTGTTTAAAAACTGCTCATACGAATCAACACCAATAATTACCTTATCAACCAGATCATTCTTCAAGACCCAACCAAGTAGAAGTTTTGACAAACCCACTCTTTCTTTATCGGCATATTCTTGAATTAACTTTATTTTATCCTTAACACTGTCAAACCAACGATGCAGTTTCTCTGGTTTTATAAAAAATAAACCCTGCAGAAAGGCCGATCTTGTGTGAATCTCTATCTTCCTATCTTTCAACACAGGAAAATACTTTTCAAAACGCCTATCAAACACATTATAAGGCAACTGTATCAAATCGATATCAATGCCATTTTTTAAAATATAATCAACTTCAAAAGGATAATAAACAGAAACACCAATCTTTTCAACCAACCCTTTAGCCTTTAGCAGGTTAAGTTTTCTTAAGACTTCTCTATCCTTTATAGATTCAAACCTATGAGCCAAAAGCGCATAGATACTCTTTACAGCTAACCTTTCTAAACTTGCATTTAAACTATCTTCAGGATCTATGCCGCTTAAAAACTTTGAGACAATCTTGAATGCGGATATCCTATCAAAACCACCCAAAACAGCTTCAGCTTCTCCATAGCTTGAAGCCGTATCCAAAAGATCAACTCCTACATCTAAAGCAAAAGTTAGAATTCTATAAACTTCATCCTTAGAAAGCCTACCTTTACTATTATTTATGCCGTAATCCATACCAAATTGGGCTGTGCCTAT
>CAYTZD010000094.1:0-2608 GCA_964442345.1 uncultured Hippea sp.
CTTGTTATCATTTTAACCCTATTTTGTCAAGAGAGATGCTTCAAGCTTTTTAAAAATTTTTGACATACTTCCAATAAAATGAAAAAATTGCATTGTTAAACTTTATTTAAGGGGGTGCCTATGAATTCCACAATTCTGGTTCTTATAGGTGTAATTATCTATATCCTGTTTTACAAGTCTTATGGTGGTTTCTTAAAAAAATCTATCGTAGGAAGATCTGACAAGGAAGTGCCATCAAAAAGGCTTTATGACGGTGTCGATTACATTCCAGCAAACAGATATGTATTATTTGGACACCATTTTGCATCCATAGCAGGTGCAGCGCCTATAGTCGGACCTGCCATAGCCTTAGCATGGGGATGGCTACCGGCTTTGTTGTGGGTATGGTTCGGTAATGTATTTATAGGAGCTGTTCACGACTATCTTTCACTTATGAGTTCTGTTAGATACGATGGTCATTCCGTTCAATGGGTGGCTGGCAAAGCTATCAAAAAGAGAACATCTTACATCTTTTCATGGTTTATTCTGTTTGTTCTTATTCTGGTCGTAGCTGCCTTTGGTGCCGTTCTTGGCAACATATTTGTAAAGCAGCCTTCAGTTCCAACAGCATACATTCTGCAGGTTCTTTTTGCTCTTATTCTGGGTTATATTATGTATAGAATAAAAGCCAGTTTCAGTATATCAACCATAATAGCGATTATAATGCTTATCACATCTATTGTTGTGGCTAAATACTATCCACTGCATGCAGCCTATAAATTATGGATGGTCGTCTTTTTCTTCTACATAATCATAGCCGCTGCCATACCCGTTAACATACTTCTTCAGCCAAGAGACTATATGAATTCATGGCTTCTTGTTTTTGGTTTGGCGCTTGGTGGAATTGCTATCATATTCTCATTCAAACCTATGGCTATACCAGCAATAACAATGTTTTCTGCTCCTGTAGTGGGTGGTCAGCCTACTCCATTCTGGCCTGCAATACCATTAATCATAGCCTGCGGTTCGTTAAGTGGTTTTCATGCACTTGTTGCCAGTGGAACAACATCCAAACAGTTAGCTGATGAAGCAGACGGTCTATTCATAGGATACGGTTCTATGCTTACAGAAGGGTTTTTATCAACACTGGTTGTCTTATCCATAGGAATTGCAGGTATGGGTATAGTGCCTGCTGAAAAAGCCAAAGATTTAACAAGCGGAGCAGCCGCCTTTGCAACCCATTACATACCCGCTATGAAGGCAGCTGGTGGGCCTGTCGGAATATTTGCAAAATCCTACGCAACAGTAGTAAATAGCGTATTAGGAATACCGAAGGCTTTTATGCTGATACTTGCAGCAATGTGGGTAGCTTCCTTTGCAATGACAACATTAGACACCACAAACAGACTTGCAAGATATACATTTGCTGAGATATTCGAACCACTTAAGGAATCCGCTAAAGGCATCTATGATCTATTTACAAACAAGTGGGTCGCATCGATTATTCCTGCTGCTTTAGGTATAGGATTAGCATGGACAGGAGAATGGAAGGTCATATGGCCAGCTTTTGGTGCAGCAAACCAGATGCTTGCTTCCATAGCACTGATGACAGTTTCGGCATGGGTTATGAGAATTCAGAAAAAACCTGCATGGCCTGTGCTTATACCAACCATGTTCTTATGGATAACCGTAACACTTGCTATGATATGGTATGTTATCAAGATAATACCTGTATTTATGGCAAAAGATCCCGTTCAAGCATACATACTTGGAGCGATGATGGTTATTATGCTTCTGCTTAACTTCATGCTGGTTTTTGACTTCTTTAGACCGGATAAATCAATTGTAGAAGGCGCTAAAAGCAGTAATGTTTGAACAGATTAAAGATATTGCAAAGTCTTTCATAGAAGGCTTCAAACAACAGAGCACTTCAGCCATAGAACTTCAACTTCACGAGATGGAGAACGCCTTTGCTCTTGTCTGCTTTGGTTCGTTAATGGGCATGCCATCCCCACCAAGCTATATCGGGATGGCGCTTCTGCCCTATCTTGAATACGAGATTCAGGTAATGATATTCAAATCGGAGAGATTGGACGACAAGCTTGCAGAATTCTTTGATTTAGGAGATATATGAAAAACATCTTCTTCTTTCTGGGAAAGGGTGGCGTTGGCAAAACGACATCTTCTATCAGCTTAACATACTATTTAGCCAAAAAAGGATTATCCGTATATCTTGCTTCAATAGACCCGGCACACAACATATTCGACATACTAAATAAAGACAGTATTAAAGAAGACAAAAACATAAAAGCAGAAGAGATAGACATAGATGCATACCTTGAAGGCTTCATAAAACAGACAACAAAAAGAATGAAAGAGACATACAAATACCTACAGATAATAAATTTAGACAGAATGATAGAAGTTATGAAATACTCACCGGGCATGGAAGAACATGCAATAATGTATGCTTTGAAGGAAAAGATTGAAGAAAATTCGGATAGGGACTACATAATTATCGACACACCGCCAACAGGCCTTATGCTTAAAATATTTACTTTACCGTTTACATCCAAAATATGGATAGACAAACTTATCAAGTGGAGAAGAAAAATAATCGAAGCAAGGT
>CAYTZD010000095.1:0-2509 GCA_964442345.1 uncultured Hippea sp.
TTTTCTTTTTATCTTTCTCTCCACGAAATATATCAATTCTTCGGCTGTTTTACCGTCTTCTGGATAGATAACTCTATCCACAATGACATCTATATATTCGTTTATACACACACCATTTTTTGTCTTCTCTTTACATCCACCATCATCTACAAAACTCTCTTTCAATAATCGCGATAGGTTGATGCCGTTAAAGAAAGACTCTATCTCTTCAAGCGAAAATTTATTCAATTTAACTGCAACAAGAAAGATATCAGCATAAGCACGGCAGGCAAACATCTCATCTTTAAACAATTTTTCAGCATACTTTATAATCTTTGCCATGTTCTCTATAACTCTATTGCCTGTTTCGGCTGAAAATCTATAGTTTACTTCGGCTATACCTTTTATGTTTATAGCAAACAAAACAAATTTTTTATTATCTTTTATCAAACTTCTCAACTCTTCAACAAAAGAAGTGATAAACAGCAAACCCGTCATATAATCAACCTTAAACATCTCACTTCTTATTTTATCTATCTCTTCTGACATAAACTCTACCGAAGCAAGCTCTTTCTGTCTAAACACATCAAGAAGAACCTTCTCAACTTTACTTAAAATATTCTGGTCAATTTTTTCTTTCTTCAAAATCTCAATGGCTTCTTCTGGTGTAAATGCCTTTCTATACGGTCTTGTTGTCGTTAATGCATCAAATATATCAGCTATTGCCAAAATGCGTGCTCCAAGGCATATCTCGCTGCATTTAAGTCCATCAGGATAACCACTTCCATCACACTTTTCATGATGCTGCCTTACGCAGTCTGCTATATCTTTAAAATGCTCAGTTCTTTTTAATATCTCATAGGATATAACAGAGTGATATTTTATCGTCCTATACTCATTCTCTGACAATCTCCCCGGCTTTAGAAGCACATTATCTGGTATACCTACCTTACCTATATCATGCAGAAGCCCTGCCCTGTAAATCCTCTCCTGAAACTTCTCATCAAGACCTAAAGCCTCTGCAATCTTTTTTGCATAGAAAGCAACCCTTTGAGAATGTCCTTTCGTATATATATCACGGGTCTCAAGCACATTAACAAAGGATTTTAGTAATTCATTTTCGTAATCTTTAAATTTCTCTATGGCTGCATTCAAACTACCTATTATCCACATAAGCTGTTTTATATGCTTGTACGGTCTTGTATCTATAGGCTCAGCTTTGCTTAAATGATCTTCGAACTTTTCAAAAACAGAGTTGATTCTTCTGTTGGCAAACCGATAAACAGATAAATAAAGGCTGAATATCAAGATAGTTACAACAAGAAACACAATAAACATGGTTAATTTTAGCTCATTTAGCTCTCTTTCTTTTTTCATTTTTGCTAAATGCAAAGAGCTATACAAATCAGGTATATATGTTCCTGTTCCTATAACCCAATCCCATCTTTTAAAGAGTTTCAAATAGCTAACCTTTAACACCTCTCTATCGCTACCTGGCAATTTATAGTAATACTTGACAAAAGAGTATCCCTGATTCTTTATGTCTTCAAAATATTTTTTTCTGTACAAAAAACCATTTTTATCCTTCTTCAGAAGTGAAAGACACCTACCTTCGCCTTTTGGTCTATTAGGATTCACTATCTCATAGACAAAACACTCATCCGACGGATGCTTTCTCAACTTTAAAACAAATATATAGCCATGATTATCTTTACCGTATCGATATATCGACAAATACTTTATCCATTTTTGTTTTAGACTGTACTCAACGGGCTCAAGGTTAAACCTACCAACAACTATATATCCATAATCTCTAAAAACCACAAAAAATGTAAAACCGTATCTTCCTACGCTCTCTTTACCAAGAAAATGCCAATTGTAAGGGTAATATTGAAGAATGCAACCTGCATCTTGGCTTTTTGCAAGATTTATAAGCTCAAAAAACGGTTTATTAGAGTTTTTATCTTCCAAATCAATAAAGTTTTTGCCTTCAACAAATCTATCAAATGGATTAAACAGACACCTACCGTTAAAATCGAATATGTAATAATCAATATCCGACTCAAATGTCTTTAAGTTTAAAAACTTTACAGAAGCAGAAAGAAATTCGTTTTTGCTTTTACCACTTAAAGTATAAAGCCTTTCTATAGTGTTATAAAATTCTGTCTGCTTTTTCTTTTTTATTCTGCTATAGGTATAGTTTATATCTTCTTCTATCTCTCTTATAATGTTATCTACCATATATTTTGAATACCTTCTGGCGTTATTAAGGTAAATAGTGGTAATATGCCTCACATTTTTACGATAGCTTTCTACAGCTGTTTTATACCAAAGATATCCAACGACAGAAATAGATAGAACAGTAATAAAAAGAGAAACGCTCAACAGAACTGAAACTACAGAGATCCTTATATTTTTTAACTTTTTAAGCTTTTCTTTCATCTCCTCCCCAGAAGAATTCTACAACAGACCCTTCAAAACAGTCAACCACTACTTAGTTTTACTCTTATCCAAAGCATTTAGATACTTC